>JBAPWQ010000193.1:0-7242 GCA_049283795.1 Desulfobacterales bacterium
TCAACCACAGCGAAGCCATGCCGGCGGCGATGGTCCACAATACGTTCTTCGTGCGCCAGGCGATGACAGCGGCGATAAGAGCGAAAGGGACAACGCCGAGCAGGATCGGGGCAATGGTTTTGGTGCCGGAGAGAAAGGCTTTTCTCCTACCACTCATCTTCAGCTTCACAAAAACTTAAAAAAAAGAGTTGGGCAACTGAAACCTTCCGCAAATTGACAGGTCAATTTGTAGGGGCGAAAATTTTTTCGCCTCTACAGGTCATCTTCGCGGCGTCCCAGGCGTTTTCGAGAAGCGTAAGGGTGCCCGGGCGGGATTCTACTTTCAGGCCGTACCTGTCGTTGAATTCGGTCGTGTTTTGCCTGAGTTCTTCTTCACCCAGGACGGTGGTGGGCAGCAGCAGGCTGCGCTTGTAATTGCGCATGAGACGATTCAGGATCTTTTCCTTCTGGTGGATCAGTTTCGGGGGCAGGTCCGAAGACAGGATCTTTTTCCAGTGCCTGGAAAACCCGGCGTTCATGAACATCGTGCCGGCACACCGGCACTGCTCGCCATAATAGTTTTCCCTGCCGCCGATGATCAGGCCGACGCAGTCATCGACGGGATCCGCTCCGTTTTCCATCGGCAGGCTCACCGGCACGGAAATATCCGCAAAGAGTTCGCTGCTGTCTTTGAGAGCGTTGCCGCAAAGACCGTAGCCCAGAAGCACGGCGTCTACAAAAGGCGCCAGTTCCTGGACCGCGGACTTCACCGCGCTCCTGAGATTTGGGATGTTCGAATGCAGTCCGACCTCCATCACCCGCATCAACACGGCAAGGCCATCGGTTTCTTCGGGGACGAACTCCGCGGGGTACGCCACCCGGTGCACCGGTTTGCGGCCGTCTTTTTCCAGGTTCCGGATCAGTTCTTCGGAAAATTCATCCCCGAACACCCAGATTCCCTTCACGTCCGGGTCAATTGACAGGAGGTGGACGAATTCCAATTCCAATATCTGACAGGTCACCACACCCAGTCTATGCATCACACAGAATCTCCCCTTTTATCGAAACCGCCAGCCAGTCGAATCGGTCCGGACGGACCTACCGGGAATCCTCGGGCCGGATCGGACGTTGACATGCGCAACTTGCGTTTTACGCTATGCGCATGCAGGCTCGTTGTCAAGCTGCGCGCCTTTCATGAAAGGAGAAAATATGGCCCGCCTTTTCGAAATGACAGAGATCAACGGCATGAAGATGAAAAACCGGTTCGTGCGGTCCGCCACTTACACGGCCCTGGCGGAAATCGATGGAACGGCGACAGACCGCCTATCGGACTTCATGGCGGAGCTGGCCCGCGGCGAGGTCGGACTGATCATCACCGGCCACGCCTACGTGACTCGCGAAGGACAGGCAGGACCGCGCCAGTTAGGCATCTATTCCGATGCCATTATCCAAGGCCTGAAACGGGTGACGGCGGCGGTGCACGAAAACGACGGCGTGGTGGCCGTCCAGCTGGCGCATGCCGGGAAAAAAGGTATCGGAAAAGGCGCCTATGTGGCTCTCGGCCCGTCGGCTGTGCTTGAAGCGGGCGAAAAGAAAGCTTCCGCGATGACCCTCGACGACATCCAGCGGACCGTCACCGCTTTTGGCGATGCGGCTGGAAGAGCCGTCGAATCAGGCTTTGACGCCATCCAGATTCACGCGGCCCACGGCTACCTGCTGAGTCAGTTCCTGTCTCCCTACAGCAACAAGCGCGATGACGATTACGCCGGAACCCTCGAAAACCGCTCCCGGATGCTTCGCGAGGTGTATGCCGAAATAAGGCGACGGGTCGGAGACTCCTATCCGGTTCTGGCCAAGATCAACTCGGAAGACTTTCTCGAAGGCGGTTTTACGGTCGCCGAGATGCTCGAGGTCGCCCACATGCTCGCTGATCGCGGACTGGACGCCATCGAGATGAGCGGCGGGACCTTTGAATCCGGCAAGTTCATCCCATCCCGAAAGGGCACCGCGAAGTCGGAAGAGCGCGAAGTCTACTACCGCGAAGCCGCCAAGGCCTTCAAGAAAGAAATCGGCATTCCTTTGATTCTCGTCGGCGGGGTTTTGTCGTTTACCATTGCGGAAGAAATCGTCGCTACAGGGCTTGCCGACTATGTCGCGCTGTCAAGGCCCCTTATCCGGGAACCCCGCCTCGTCAAAAGATGGCAGGGCGGCGACCGGCGCAAGGCAACGTGTGTTTCATGCAACAAATGCTTTGCCACCCTCGCCACGAAAGAAGCCTTGCACTGCGCAAAGGAGGAAAAGGAACGTAGAAAAGGGAAGCTACGCCGCCTCGAATGAGGGCAGGATGAGTCTTCTGTCTTCCTGGATAATTTTACCCGCCTTTTTGAGCGCTTTCATGGCGCGGCTGATGCTGACCCGGTGGGCGCCGGTTAAAAAACTCAAGTCTTCATGGGTCAAGGGGAATTGAATGACGATTCCCTGCGGACCGACCGCGCCGTGTTCCCTGGCGACACTGCCCAGGACGCTGTAAAGGCGCTCTTCGATATTGGTCACCGTCAGATTGCCGATCCGGGTGGTCAGCCAGGATATTCTATCGCTGAGATTTTTGATGATCTGCAGACCGATCTTGGGGTGCTGCAAGACCATTTGCTCGAATTGATTGCGGCTGAACCCGCAGGTAAGGGTGTCTTCGAGGCAGTAGGCGCCCACCGGGTATTGGCCTTCCTCCGAAAACATGTTTTCGCCCACGAAATCGCCGGCTTTGCGGATATCGAGCGTCAATTCGGTGCCGTCTTCAAGAACCTTGGAAAGCTTGACCCGACCGCCTTTGATGAGAAACATCTCGTCAGCCGGGTCGCCCTGTAAAAACAGGGCTTGACCTCGGGCCGATTTTTTTCGCAGGGCTTCCCGGCTGAGCGCTTCGACTTCCTCGGCCTCGAGATTCTGGAATATCCAGGCATGGCCGATGCAGGTTGGCGACAGTTCGATGTCTTTGCCGGCGATTTTTTCACATAAACAAGCCATGGTGTGCCCCTACTTGGATTGAAACAAGCGAGAATCAGGAAATCCGGATGCGCAGCTCTTTTTCGCCGACCTCCACCGGATAGGTGGTGAGGGGCCGCGGAGCCGGGCCGTGTATTTTTTCGCCGCCAAAGGTATAGGTGGACTTGTTGACGCTGCAGCACTGGACGGTTTCGGTCCCCGGCACATAATCCAGGCGGCGGTGCCCCAGGTGGGTGCAGCGGTTGTGGAACGCGCGGTATTGTTTGTCTTCCCCGCGCACCACCAGCACCCGCACCGGCAGTCCCTTGCCTTCGAACCGCACGGCCCCGCCCGCGCGGGACAGTTCGGGCGTGCGGTCCAGGTTGATGGTCAGTTGCCCGGATTCATATTGCCATCCGCTGTCGTCGCGGGGTTTGTCCGTAGCGGGGATGCCGAAAATCCGCTGCCAGATGCTGCGCTGTAAAAATTTTACGGTCATGTCCGATCCTTTCTGTTGAGTGTTTTCTCATACATTCAGGCTGCCGCCAAACGGCGGCTGCCCCAACAAAGGAGTTGCCTCCACGAATTCGGCACCACTTTGTTTCGGATTCATTCTTGTTTCGGATTCATTCAAGTCATTTTTTCTCTGGGCAAGGCCGTCCCGAAGCCGTAGATTTTGGTTCAGGCCAAGGCCGCAGCGAATTTGAAACCGCAGACGTCGCTCGGCTGCGTTGAGGATTTCAGAGTCGTGAGAACGCCGGCGTGAACCAAAAGATGCTGCTGCCGGACGGACACTCCCTATGACCGCAGCGTGGCGGTCAGCCTGAGCGGGTTCAGCAACAGCTCCAGGGCCGGAACGATGCCGACGCAGACCACGTCGGCCGCATTCAGCGTGACCGCCGCCGCGCCCTCGGCCAGGACGACCGCAATCCCCAGCGCCGCGGCTTCGAGCATCAGGGCGTCGTTGCGGCCGTTGCCGATGCAGACGGTGCGATCGCGGCCCAGCTGATCGACAAACGCCAGCTTGGCGCGGTCCTGATCGCCGGGGGGCAGGATCGTCAGCTGACAGGGGATCCCTTCGAGCTGCGCGCGCGCCCGGCCGAAAGTATCGGCCGTGACGACGAAAATTTCAAGCTTTTCAGCAAGTTTTTCGAGGCTCTCCCTGACGCCGGGCACCAGCAGACCGTCGACGGCCAGGGTGCCGTTGTGGTCCAGGACCAGGTGGTCGAGCTGCAGGGTCCCGTACCCCGGGATCGTCACTTCGATCATCTTTCATCCCTTTCTCCGATAAGAAACGCAGCTGATCTACACAGTGGTTTGCCTTTCCGCCAGCGCCCTGCGCATCCGCGCCAGGGCCTCGACCAGGACCGACCGCGGGCAGCCGAAGTTGAGCCGCACGTAGCCCGGCCCGCCGAAGTCGCGACCGTCCTGAAGTCCGACGCCGGCCGACTCGAAGAAAGCCACCGGGTCCGTCAGCCCGGCCGCGCGGATGTCGATCCAGGCCAGGTAGGTCGCTTCCACCGGCGTCATCGTCAGCGCCGGTATTTCCCCAATGGCGGCGGTCACCACGTCGCGGTTTTGGCGCAGGTACTCCAGCAGCGCCGCATGCCAGGCGCCGCCGTGGCGGTAGGCCGCCAGCGCGGCGGCAAAGCCCATGGCATTGACCATCGGCACGATCCCGGCCATGGCGGATTTGACCCGCGCCCTCAAGGGGGCGTTCGCAATCACCGCAAAAGAGCAGCCCAGGCCCGGGATGTTAAAGGTCTTGCTCGGCGCCATCAGGGTGATGGTACGATCGGCGATGTCGGGACCGAGCGCGGCGAAGGGGATGTGGCGCCTGGCCGGGTCCAGGATCAAGTCGCAGTGAATCTCGTCCGAGCAGACCACCAGGTCGTGTTTTTCACACATCGCGGCCAGCTTCTCCAACTCGGTGCGGTCGAAGGCCCGCCCCACCGGATTGTAGGGGTGGCAGAGGATGAAGAGGCGCGTTTGCGGCCCAACGGCGCTTTCGATCGCATCGAAATTCATCCGCCAGCGCCGGCCGCCGGTATCACCGCCCGATCCCGCCGCGCCGGTTGCGGCCTCGTCCGGTCCGCTCAGCGGGACGGTGTCAAGCCGGCGTCCGGAAAATCCGGGCGCCTTGAGAAACGGGGGATAAACCGGGACGGTGGTCAGGACCCGGTCATTTTCCCGTCCCACCGCCCGGCAGACGACATTCAGCCCGGTGACGAGACCCGGCAGCCAGACGAGCCAGTCCTCTTCGATTGTCCAGCCGTATCTTTCCTCCAACCGCGACTGAACCGCCCGCACCAAGTCGCGCGGCACGGCGGGGTAGCCGAAAACGCCGTGCTCGGCACATCCGTGCAGCGCCTCGATAACCGCCGTCGGCGAGCGAAAGTCCATGTCCGCCACCCACATGGGGATGATGTCCCGCCCGCAGTACTTGTCCCATTTCATACAAGCCGTTTCCCGGCGGTCGACCGGGGTGTCGAAATCGAAGGCATCGTCTTTTTGCATGGTCTCAATTATCTCCGGGAATCATGTCGAAGTCTTTCGACCGGAGGCAGCGGGTCGGCACCACCGACCGCCGCCGCGGATTTGCCGTGCGGCTGGCATTTGCCCGAAGCCCGCCGGCGGCGCAGCTTTCACCAGGCCGCACCGATCGGGTCCTGGCCGGCCGGTTTAAAAACGAAATAGTCGTCGAAAATATCCGGGTCGGTAAAGTGGGCCCGCCCGATCATTTTAACCGCATGGTGCCCGCGCTGGCGCATGGAGCCGATGTCGGGAATGCCCACCGAAAAGAAGATATAGGGCTCGATGCGGGTGGAATCTTTCATGATGCCGGCGGCGGTAAAAACGCTTGCGTGCGATCCGTCGGACCGCGGCAGCGCTTCCAGGCCATCATAGGCGATCAGCCGGTAGCGCAGCGCATCGGCCGGCGCCGGCGACGCGTACAGGTGCTCGACCTGGTGCCAGCCGGAGTTCACGCGCAGGGTCAGCGGCTCATCGGGAAACTCCGGCGGCAGCCAGGCCGGGACGAAGGGATAGAGCCCGCTGGCGGTGGCAACTATTTTTTCCACCCTTTCCCGGCGCGGTGCGTAAAAATGGTAACAGCCGCAGGTGTTCATGATGTCCACCATCACCGGCTGCCCGTTTCGATCCAGGCTGATCCGCAGCGTGAGGCCGTCCAGAGGGCCTTTTTCATAGGCCGGCGTCCTGCGGCCGCTCCTCTCGCTGTACCAGAGGGCGTAGTTGATCTGCAGCACCGGCACCCGGCCGATAAAAGAGCGCGTGATATAGAAGTAAAGCGCAGGCCGCTGCTGATCGATCGCAACCCTGCGGTCATTCCAGAAGACTTCGCCGAAGCGGTCGTAGCCGGCGACGGTGTCCTGTGAAATGACCGGCGCAAAAAACCTCACCAGCGCCGCGGTGTCCGCATCGCTCAACTCGGGCAGCCCGAAGGCGTTGCGCCGCGCCACGGCAAAAAGCTGCGCCGGTAATTCGGCCGCGCCGCGGTCGTCGCCCTCGGCCGTAAAAACCGTCAATTGGCCCTCGCCCGTCAGGTCCGACAGCGGCGACCGGTGCCATTTCTTGAACGTGTCGTAGGCGACATGGGTTGCGAGCGTGATCGGCACGGCGGCGACGGGATACAGGCCGAAGGCCCGCATGGCCGTGGAATATTCATCCGGAACGACGGCAGCGGCCTTCACGGTTTCGAAAAAGAAAGGCTGTTTACGGTCGTGTTCCAGCAGCGACGCGGTGGCCGAAGAGGTTTCGGCCAGCAGCGCCTCCCGGTCGAAAAGGGGACCGCCCGCCGGGCTCAGGCCCCGCACGGCCTCATCGGGAAGATTCCGGATTTCTATTTGGCGGGCCGCAGAATCGAGCCGGGCCATTTCTGCGACCCAAAGTCTCTTGTCTTCCTCATCGACCAGCCGGGTTTTGATGGCCGCCAGGAATCGATCGGTGCGCAGATAGGGAAACCCCGGCACCTGGTAACTCGACGCCTCCCGGACGCCGGCGCCGGTAACGGCATCATCGAGCGCCTCCAGGTATTTCTCGGATTGGGTCGGCCTACCCGCAGGGGGCGCTTTCCCTCGCGGTGCCAGTCCGGCGCAGGCGTGTAAAAAAGCGCTCGCCAGGACGACAACCGCAACGACGGCGCACCACTGCCGGCGGAACGCCTTTGGCCGTCGGTGCGCCTTAAAAGGACTCGGTATTAACCGCGGCGTGTGTCGTTGCATCATCTTGAAACGATCCAGGGGAAGCGTTCCCCGTTCGGGA
>JBAPWQ010000194.1:0-1918 GCA_049283795.1 Desulfobacterales bacterium
CCATGCAGCGGGCACCGGCACATCCGCAATACGCATTGATGATGCCCCTGGCGGTGCGCTCGATCTTGCAGTCACGCAGGACAAGGGCATGGTTTTTGGCCTCGGTCAGGGCCTGGACCCTTTTGCCATGGGCGGCGGCGGTGGCGTAAATGTGCTTGCCCACCTTGGTCGAGCCGACGAAAGAAACCCCTTTTACATCCGGATGCTTCAGAAGAATTTCCGCCTCATCGCGGCTGGTGGTGACCAGGTTGATCACCCCGTCGGGCAGGCCAGCCTCACGCCAGAGTTCGAGCAGCCGCATGGAGGACTGGGGAACGAAGCTGGCGGCTTTCAGCACGATGGTATTGCCGGTGGCAACGCACAGGGGCGTCATCCAGCCATGCGGAATCATGGCCGGAAAATTCCAGGGCGCAATTCCGGCAAAAACGCCCAGCGGCTCGTTGTACAGCACGGTATCGTAGCCGTCGCTGACGTTCATGCCCGAGACGCCTTTTAAGAGATGGGGGATGCCGCAGGCAAACTCAACGACCTCGTTTACCTTGAGGACATCGCCCATGGACTCGCGCCAGTTCTTGCCTTCCTCCAGGCACAAGAGATGGGTAAGTTCTTCCAGATTTTCGTCCACCAGGGCTTTCATCCGGTAAAGGACCTGAACCCGCTTGCTGGCCGGTGTGTCGGCCCATGCCGGAAAAGCCGCGCTCGCAGAGGCGATGGCCGCTTCGACCTCCGCCTGCGTGCAGCATGGCGCCTGGGCGATGACCTCGCCCGTGGAAGGATTGTAGCAGTCCATGTATTTATCGGTCTTTGACTCTATCCATTGGCCCCCGACGTGATACTTTAGTTTTTTGAGGGTCGTGCCCGCCGATTTCGAGGCGGTTTCAACGAAATAACGCTCCTGTAGTTTCTCTAACATCCGTCCGTACTCCTTTCTTTCTGTTTCGTATTTACTTGTATGTATATGACCAATTCTCGGAATCTGAAAGTCACCCTCGATGAACCGCCGGCGTTATCCGGCAGCCAGGCCGAAGGCAATTTTCTTGACCAGGTTGGCGGCTATTTGATAGGTCCGATCCATCGATTGGCCCCGTTGCCTCCCGGCTGATCGTGGGTTTATTTCAGTGATGTCCGCGCCGACGAGTTGAACCGCCGATTCACCCGCCTGGCAAATCGTCTCGACAAGACGGTAGATCTGACTTTCAGACAGCCCGCGCCAGTTCAGAAACCGAACCCCTTCCAGCGCATTGCGGGCCCCGATATCCAGGTCGATGGAGAGATACGCGTAGGGTGTGCGGATCTTCTTCAAAAGGGTCTTGACCTTCATCGGCTTCAGCTGGCAGTCCTCTTTGGTGATAATTGTCGCGCCTTTCTTCCTCAGGTCGGCGTAGGTTGAAACATAATCGGTGATTCGCGGGTCTTTGATGCGCTGGGCCTTTTTTTCCGGATAGTCGCTAACGCCGAGGATATACAGGTCACGCGGGTCCACCAGGCCCTCGGCCATCATGTGATGAAGAAAAGAGCTGGCGTTGTAGCTCTCCGTCCGATTGAAAAGGAAGGGGTCGGCCGTGTCGTAAACCGAATCCGGATTGGTCTCCGCATCGTACGAAATGGCCTTGGCCAGCCGGGACATGGGGACGGCGTCGGTATGACTGTCCACCACCAGAAGTGAAATACTTCCGCGACCGTAATATTCAGCCAGGGCCGCAAATACCCCGCCGGTGAGCGAATGGTCGACGGCGATCAGGCAGGGAAATGCCGGTAGGATTTCCGAACGCACCTCTGCGGCAATCCGGTCGGCAAATTCGCGACATCCATCCTGATCGATGAAGGCCACCATCGCATCGACGACGATCTTAGACCTTTCCCCGGCCGCCGGTATCGGGCGCAGCCAGCCGGGAACGTCGATGGAGTTGCGCAGTTC
>JBAPWQ010000195.1:0-3121 GCA_049283795.1 Desulfobacterales bacterium
GGTGTTGACCGTCGGGATGCCGGCATAGGTGAAGGTCTGGAAAATCGCTTCCGCGATATCCTCCACCGGGCAGCCCACATTAAGTGCGGCCTGGATGTGCAGGGCGAGCTCCTCCGGGCGGTCGAGAACCGTCAGGACGGCAATGGTGATCAGCTGCCGCGTCGGGTGGGGGATCTTTTCGCGGGCGTAGAGTCTGCCGGTGATAAACAGCGACAGTTCCTTGCCCAGCTCCCAGTCGAAGGCCTGCCAGAGTTCGAAAGGTTTTTCGGCCGTAACGCCCTTGAAATAGAGCGCGGCGGTGCGTTTCGTTTTTTCGACCAACTCCTTGTCCAATTGACGGGGCCTCCTTTGTGCCGGTTCAAGCGGTGATTGCCGGGCCGCAAAGATCAGCGGTTCGCCTTGCGGATGCCGAGTTGATCCAGAGCGATGATCCATTTGCAGATGTTGGCCGATCCCTCGACCATCGTGTAGGTGGGCGTGTCGCGGTAGAACCGGGCGACCGGGTATTCGGTGGAATAGCCGTAGGCGCCCAGGATTCGCATGGCGTAATTCGCGCACTTGGTGACCACTTCGCCGGCAAAATACTTGGCCTGGGCCACATCCAGCCCGTTGTTGAGGCGGCCCTGATCCTTGGCCCAGGCGGCCTTGTAGACCAGCAGGCGCGCGGCTTCGATTTCGGCCGACATCTGGGCGATCATGTCCTGGTTCATCTGAAACTCGCCGATGGGTTTGCCGAACTGTTTGCGCTCGCGGCAGTATTTCACCGCCGTGTCGAGGCAGGCCTGGGCCACGCCGACAGCGCCGGCGGCGGCGGACAGCCGGGTCTGGTTCAACGAGCTGAAGACGATCTTGGCCCCGTCACCGGGTTGGCCGAGGATGTTTTCCTTGGGCACGCGGGTATTGGTCAGAAAGACCTCCCCGGTCGGCGAGCTGTGCGACCCCATTTTTTCGAGGGCGCTGGTTCGGACACCGTTGAAATTTTTCAGCTCGACCACGAAGGCCGACAAGCCCTTGGAGCCCTGGTCACGGTCCGTGTAGGCATAATAGAGGATCACATCGGCGACCGCGGCGTTTGATATCCAGGTCTTGGAGCCGTTCAGCAGCCAGTGATCGCCCTTGTCCTCGGCCGTGGACTGCATCGACATCACATCCGAGCCTGCGTCCGGCTCGGTGATGCCGAATCCGCCGATGTAGTCGGCGTTGACCAACTTTGGCACATACTTGCGCTTGAGTTCCTCGGCGCCGTAGCGAAATATAGTGTAGGCGCACCCCAATGTCTGCATGTTGACCTGAACCCGCAGGGAACTGGATGCCCGGGCGATTTCCTCGGTGACGATCATCGCCGCCAGCCAGCCGGCCTCCATCCCTTCGCCGTCGTACTCTTCGGGGATGACCGTGCCGAAAAAGCCGAGTTCGGCCATCGGTTTCACGGCTTCCTTGTAGGGGAAATAATGCTTGGCATCCCATTCGTCGGCATTGGGGGCGATTTTCTTGTCCGCAAACTCCCGGATCGCCTTTCTCAGCATTTCAAGTTCTTTGGTCAACGCAAACTGCATGGACTGTCCTCCTCTGAAACCGGTTCGGCATGATTTTAAAAAACCGCACGCCGCAAGGCCGGTCGCGATTCTGCGCCCGTGCGACCGGCGGGTGGAGCGTGGCGCAAATTTTCCCAGTGGGTGCTGTTGTGGCGTACGGTGCAACCGGAACCGACACGATCACCGGCTTGATCGACACGCTCCATGGGGTGCATAAATAGCTACCATATAGCTATAGCACCCGCGCATTGTCAAGCGCTTTTAATCCCTGGGCGAGCCTCCGAAGCGGTGGCGGGCGGGGACCCGTTTCCCGTTTATGAAGTCTCCCGATTGAAACCGCTTGACAATCGCTTGAAACTGGCAAAAAACTGACTGCGGATCGATAAACGGAAGGTTTTTATCCGGTTGGACCGGGCGGGCGCTTCACCTGGGCCAAACAGGTAACGTATTTCGGGAGCGCCCGGAATTCTATCCGGTGTTGGGCAGAGGTTCGGTCTTTTTTTTCAGTGACTTGTATCAAGGCTTGCCGGATGAAGAGCGATCAGAGCAAGGTCATGGAGCTGAGCACGGCCGTCGGGCGCTTCGTCAAGAACGGCGCGCACCTGTCGATCGGTGGATTCACCCTCAACCGCAACCCGATGGCGGCGGTGTATGAAATCATCCGCCAGCACATCACGGGGCTGCACGTCTATGCCCATTCCAATGGTCAGGGCGTGGATGAACTGGTCGGCGGCGGCTGCGTGTCCCGTCTCGAGATCGCCTATGCCGGCAGCGGGCGTTTTGCACCGACCTGCATCCGGTTCCGCAAGGCCGTGGAAAACGGCTCGCTCACCGTGGAGGATTACTCCAACTACCAGATGACGCTGCGGTTCATGGCCGGCGCCATGGGCGTTCCCTTCCTGCCGACGCGCTCGGGACTCGGCACCGGCATCATCGACGAATGGGGCTTCCCGGCCGAGCTGAGGGCGACCGATCCCCGGCTGCCGAAACAGAAGCTGATCGTGATGGAAAACCCCTTCGATGGCTGGGGGGACGCCGCCCGCCTGGTTCTGGTGCCGGCCATCACTCCGGATGTGACCATCCTGCACGTCCAGAAGGCCGATGCCCAGGGCACGGTGCGCATCGAGGGGCTGCCCTTCGCCGATGTCGAACAGGCCAAGGCCGCGCGCGCCCTGATCGTGACCTGCGAGGAGCTGGTCGACACCGATGTTCTGCGCCGCGAACCCGATCGCAACCAGGTCCCGTTTTTTTGCGTCGATGCGGTTGTGCCGGAACCCTGGGGCGCCTTTCCCACCGCCTGCTACCGGTATTACGACTATGACCCGGTCCATCTCAACCACTATCGCCTGGCGGCCGCAGACGACGAGAGCTACCGGAGTTACCTGGAGGCGTTTGTGACCGGCGTGGCGGATCACCGGGCGCTGATCGAGAAAATCGGCCGCCGGCGGCTGGCGGCGATCACGGCGGATCCGGAGACCGGGTATGCCATCAACCTGGACCGGCGCTAACCATAGGCTTCAAGATAAAGGTTTTGGCTGTGTTATCGGTCGTTGGCGTATGACCTATACAGCCGCCTCCCTCTAGCC
>JBAPWQ010000196.1:0-12898 GCA_049283795.1 Desulfobacterales bacterium
ACGACGTTTCCTACAGCGCCTGAGGGATGCCTTACGTGATTGGCGATCCCCGGCGGGGCATCGACGAGTTGATTGTCAGGCGGGCCGAGGTTTTTCGTGAAAAACAAGGCATCAACCTGTTCACCGGCCATCCGGTGGACCGGATCGACCGGGCCGCCAAAGTCATCGGCGGAACGACATTGGAGGGTGAAGCGTTCGAAGCGCCGTACGACAAGCTTCTGATCGCCACCGGCGCCGGCGGTGACCTGCCCGACATCGCGGGCATCGATCTGCCCGGCGTGGTGACGTTGAGAAATCTGGCGGACGGCCGTCGCATCGAGCACCTCATCGCCACCCAAAAGGTCCGGCAGGTGGTCATTCTCGGCATGGGCTACATCGCGCTGGAAATGTGCGAAGCCCTGCGCGCGCTTGATATCGGGGTGGCCATGGTCAAGCCCAACGCCCGTTTCCTGCCCTTGCTCCAGGAAGAGCTGGCCGTACGGGTCGCAAAGGAGGTCACCGATCATGGGGTGGCCGTGCACGCCGGGCGCCGGATCGAGCGCATCGAAGCGGCCGGCGGCCGGTTGCGGGTGGTCTGTGACCGCCTGACCCTGGACGGCGACATGGTGCTGGCCGCAACCGGTGTCGCCCCCAACAGTGCCCTGGCCGCAGCCGCCGGCCTCGAGCTGAGCGTGTGGAAATCGATCGCCGTGGACCGCCGGATGCAGACCTCCGATCCCGACATTTACGCGGCCGGCGACTGCGCTGACGCCTTCCACGTCGTGACGGAACGCAAGACCTGGGTCCCTCTGGCATTGCGCGCCAACCGGTCCGGGTGGGCCGTGGCCGATGCGGTCTGCGGTCGTCCCGTCGAACTGCCGGGCGTGGCCGGCACCGCCGTCTTTCAGGTCTTCGACCTGGAAGTGGCCCGCACGGGTCTTGATTTACACGAGGCCGAAAAAGAGGGGTTCACGCCGGTGGAAAAGATGATCAAGAGCCGGTCACGCGCCCATGGTCATCCCGGCGGCCGCACGATTTACGTGAACATGGTCGGCGACAAAAACACCGGCCGCCTGCTGGGCGCCCAGATGGTCGGCCGCGAAGGCGTCGCCCACCGGATCAATGCGCCGGCCGTGGCCCTGCACGCCCGCATGAGCGTGGCGGATTTCAGTCAGACCGACCTGTCCTACGCCCCGCCGTTCGGCCCGACCTGGGACCCGTGCCTGACGGCCGCCAACCAACTGTTAAAAGAGATGTAAAAAGATTGCCGCCACCCCTTTTGCAAGGCGATTTTATGGATATGTTGATGGAACTACAGGCGGCCAAATAAATATTTTTGGAAAAAAATTTATGAAACGCAGCGGAGCTGCTTGAAATTCAAAAAAAACTAAATAAACAAACTGACTCAACAGACCCAACTGACCCAACCGACTTAACTGAGTAACGGCCCAAACGGGCTCGGGAGAAAAACATGCAATTGGCGATGATCGGCCTTGGGCGAATGGGCATGAACATGGCACGGCGCCTGCTGGCGGGCGGCCACCGGGTCGTGGTCTATAACCGTACGCCGGAAAAAATCGAACAGATGGTGTCGGAAGGTGCCGAGGGCGCTTTTTCCCTAGCGGAAGCGATCGAGAAGCTCGATGCACCGCGGATCGTCTGGCTGATGCTGCCGGCAGGCCGCATCGTCGACGATCATATCGAGCAGCTGGCGCTGCTGCTCGCCGAAAACGACATCCTCATCGACGGCGGCAACTCCTTTTACAAGGACGATATCCGCCGGGCGGACCGGCTGGCCGCGCGGGGGCTCCACTACCTGGATGCCGGGGTCAGCGGCGGCATCTGGGGCCTGAAGATCGGCTACTGCACCATGGTCGGCGGCGAACGGGAAACCTGCGAGCGCATCAAGCCGATCCTTGAAACACTGGCGCCGCAAGACGGGTACCTTTACTGCGGGAAATCCGGCGCCGGCCACTTCGTCAAAATGGTCCACAACGGGATCGAATACGGCATGATGCAGGCCTACGGCGAAGGGTTTGAAATTCTGGCGGCCTCCGAATTCGCCGATGCTTTCGACTATGCCGACATCGCCCATTTGTGGAACCAGGGCAGCGTCATCCGCTCCTGGCTGCTGGAACTAGCCGAGGCGGCTTTCCGGAAAAACAGCACCCTCGCCGACATCGGCGGGCATGTCGACGACTCCGGTGAGGGCCGCTGGACCGTCATGCAGGCCGTCGAGACCGGCGTGCCGGCCGAGGTCATCACCCTTTCCCTGATGCGGCGTTTCAGGAGCCGCCAGAAGGACCCCTTTACCGATAGGGTGCTGGCCGCCCTGCGCCGCGAGTTCGGGGGTCATGCCGTCGAAACCGCGAAAAAGTGACCGCAAAGCGGTCCAGCGGGCTGTGGCGGGCCGCAATCGACCGCCTGGCTGCCGGAAGGATCGAACAATTGACTGAAAACCCAAGCCCCGGCGCGGACGCCACCCAGCCGGTCGTGCGGGTGCGGACCTCTGACATGGACATGCCCGCGGACGAGTGCCGCAGCCCCCGGCGCAGCGAGCCATGCACCATCGTCATCGCCGGGGCCACGGGTGACCTGACCGCACGCAAATTGATGCCGGCGCTCTTCCATCTTTTCTGCAGCGATGGGCTGCCGGACTCTTTTGCCATTGTCGGCTGCGGCCGCACCGAGCTGAACGACCAGCGCTTTCGGGAAAACATGGCGCAGGCCCTGGCCGCCGAAAGCGGCGACGGTTCCAAGCGCCGGCGCTTCGTCGAGTCGCTGTACTATCTGCCGCTCGCCTACGACGACCCGGAGTCCTACACGCGCCTGGTTGAACGGCTCAAGACGATCGACAGCCGCCACCACACCGGCGGCAACCGGATTTTCTATCTGGCTCTGCCCCCGGCCCTCTACAAAACCGTGGCCAGAATGCTGGGCCGGGCCGGACTGGGCCGCGAGAAGACCGGCGGCAACGGCTGGGCGCGGCTGGTCGTCGAAAAGCCCTTCGGTCACGATCTGGAATCGGCCATCGAACTGGACCGCGTCATTCACCGCCATTTCAAAGAACACCAGGTGTTCAGGATCGATCATTACCTGGCCAAGGAGACGGTTCAGAACGTGCTGATGTTCCGCTTCGCCAACGCCATTTTCGAGCCGGTCTGGAACCGGCGCTATATTCAATCGGTGGAGGTGACGGCCACCGAGACGCTCGGCGTCGAGCATCGCGCCGGATATTATGAAAAGGCGGGCGTACTGCGGGACATGTTCCAGAACCACATGATGCAGCTTCTGGCCCTGACGTCCATGGAGCCGCCGAGCCGCTTCGAAGCCGAGCGGGTTCGCGACGAACGGGTCAAGCTGTTTCGATCTCTCAGGCCGTTTCCGGTGGATCGTCTCGAGGATTTCCTCGTGCTGGGCCAGTACGGGCACGGGAGTGTCGACGGAAAGCCGCTTCCCGCTTACCACGAAGAGCCGGATGTCGCGCCCGACTCGTTGACACCGACCTATGCGCGCATGAAGGTCTTCGTGGACAACTGGCGCTGGCAGGGCATTCCTTTCATCCTGACCTCCGGTAAGCGCCTGGCCCGCAAGCTGACGCAGATCGCCATCCAGTTCCGGGAAGTCCCCCACTCGATGTTCCGGCAGGTCCTGGGCGAAACGATCAACCCCAATCGCCTGACCCTGGGGATCTATCCGGCGGAGGAGATTTCACTGACGTTTCAGACCAAGACGCCCGGGCCCCGCGTTTGTCTGCGCAACGTCACCATGGATTTCTTTTACCACCAGAAGGAGGCCGGCCATAAGCCGGAAGCCTATGAGAAGGTTCTGCTGGACTGCATGCTGGGCGACCAGATGCTGTTCTGGCGCCAGGATGCCGTGGAGCAGTGCTGGGCCTTTCTGAGCCCGATCCTGGCAGAATGCGAAACCTGCGGCGACCGGGCGCAGATGCTGCGGCCTTATCCGGCCGGAAGCAACGGACCAGAGGAGGCCGGGCGGTTGTGACCCCTGAGGAAAACATTATCGACATCAGCGGAGAGACGCGGCCGATGACCCCGCCGGATCACCATCACATCATCGTCGCCCGCAGCCCCGATCTCCTGGCGCAGCAGGGCGCCGAGCTGTTCCAAAACGCCGCCGTTGCCGGTGTCGCCCGCAGCGGTTCTTTTGCGGCGGCCCTGTCCGGGGGCGGCAGCCCGCGGCCGATACATCGCCTTCTGGCCGCAGAGCCCTATCTCTCCGGCATTCCGTGGCACTGCACCCACTTGTTCTGGGTCGACGAACGCCTGGTGCCGGCCGCCGATCCGGCCAGCAACTTCGGCCAGGCCGAAAAAGATTTTTTAAGGCGCCTGACGCTGCCGGAGGGCAACATCCACTCCATGGTTTCACCCAAGGCCCCGGCCGCCGCCGCGGAAGACTACGAACAGGAGCTTCGCCGTTATTTCGCGTCTATCGGAAGTTCCGCGCCGGTATTCGACCTGGTCCTATTGGGTATGGGCGAAGACGGCCACACGGCCTCGATTTTTCCGGGCGATGACAGCGCCGTGGCAACGACATCCTGGGTGGCGGCCGTCAAAGGCGGCTCGCCCGATGTCGACCGCCTGACGCTGACGCTGCCGGTCATCAACCAGGCCCGCCGGATCGTGTTCCTGGTTGCCGGGTCGAAAAAGGCTCCCGTTGTGCGATCGCTCCTGGCGAACGCATCCAGCCAGCTGCCGGCCCGCCATATTCGTCCACCCCACGGAAAGGTGGTCTGGCTCCTGGACGAAGCCGCGGCGGCCCTGCTGCCGCCGGATCTGCCGGGATGCGACCAGCCGGGATTGACACGCAGGTGAAATCGGGCGATGCAGCCCCGTGCAGTTGTGCATCGCCCGCTGGAACGGAGGCAGGGTATGCAGACCATTCTGGCCGCCGATATCGGCGGAACGAACAGCCGCTTCGGCGCTTTCAGGGTCGGTGAAGACGGGCGGCTGAAGCTGGTGCGGTCGCTGTGGCTGAACACCACGGAATTCGATTCGATGAAAGCCATGCTCGACCGGCTGGAAAGCGAGGCGTTCGATGTAACGGCCGCGACGGCGGACGCGGCGGTGATGGCCGTCGCCGGACCGATCATCGGGAACACCTACAGCAATCCGCCCAACATCGACTGGGACATCGATCTGACCGAGCTGGCCCGCCAGACCGGTATGCAACAGAGCGCCCTGATCAATGATTTCGTCGCTCAGGCATTCGCCTGCCGGTCACCGGTGATGGATGCCGCCCGCCGGATCGTTAACGGCACCATCGATCGGGCCGCGCCGCTGGCGGTCATCGGGGCGGGCACCGGCCTGGGCCAGGCGGCATTGATACCGCTCGAGAAAGGGGGCTACGCGGCCCTGGCCTCCGAAGGCGGCCATGCCGGTTTTCCCTTCGCATCGGAAGCGGAACTCGACTACATGCGCTACCTGCTTCGCGAAACCGGTGAACCCTATGTCAGGGTGGAAAATGTGGTCTCCGGCGGCGGACTGAGCCGTTTGCATCACTTTTTGACGGCTGAAAGGCTCGAACCGGCGCAGGTGGCCACCGGTCTGACAGAGGAATCGGAAACCCTGAAGTGGATGGCGCGGTTTTTCGGCCGGGTCACCCGCAACTATGCCCTGCAGGTGGTGGCCTTCGGCGGCGTTTACATATCGGGCGGCGTCGCGGCCAAATTACCCTTGCTGGTAACCCACCCGGAATTCACCCGGGCTTTCCGCCACACGGCCGTCATGTCGCATGTGCTGAACCGCATTCCGGTTTTCCTGAACACCGATGAAGAAAGCGGCCTGTGGGGGGCCGCTTTCAAGGGCGCACAAATGCTGACCCAAAGCTGAGCGGCGGAAAACCGGGTGCCTTTTTGCAGGCACCCTTTATTTTATCCGATACCTGCTTAAGTTGAGTTGAACCACAGGCGTCAAAATAAACATTTTGGCAAGATCGAGGGCGGCGGCTGTATCAAAGGCCGAGCGGTTCAGGGTTCAACGTACCGGGTTGAAATGCCCTTAAACTACACCAGCAGCCAAAAGCTTTATCTCAAAGCCTTTAGAACTGTTATTTTAGCGAACCTCGGACAGGGAGACCGCAGACATGCCTGAACACATCAAAGGGTTTGCCACGCGGGCGGTGCATGCCGGGCACACGCCCGACAAGGAAACCAACGCGCGTGCCGTGCCCATTTACCAGACCACGTCCTTTACGTTCGACAACACCGCGCACGCGGCCGATCTCTTCGGGCTGCGTCAATTCGGCAACATTTATTCCCGCATCATGAACCCCACGGTCGATGCGCTCGAACAGCGCATCGCGGCGCTGGAGGGGGGCGTCGGCGCCCTGGCGCTGGCTTCCGGCCAGGCGGCCGAAACGCTGGCACTGCTGACCCTGGCCGGGGCGGGTGACGAGATCGTTTCCTCCACCGACCTCTATGGCGGCTCGATCAGCCTTTTCAGCCACACCTTCAAAAAGCTCGGCATCACGGTCAGGTTCGTGTCTCCGGGCGACCCGCAAGCCTGGGAAGGGGCGGTTACCGAAAAGACCCGGGCTTTTTACACCGAAACCATCGGCAATCCCAAGCTCGACATCGTCGACATCGCCGCCATTGCCGAAATCGGCCGGCGGCACGGCGTCCCCCTGGTGGTCGACAACACCGTCACCACACCCTATCTCCTGCGCCCGTTCGAATTCGGGGCTGCGATCGTCGTGCATTCCGCCACGAAGTTCATCGGCGGCCACGGCACCTCCATCGGCGGCCTGATCGTCGATTCGGGCACCTTCGACTGGCAGGGATCCGGCCGGTTTGCCGCCTTCGTCGAACCGGAACCGGCCTACCACGGCCTGAAATTCGTGGAGACCTTCGGCAATCTGGCCTACATCCTGCGGGCGCGGGTCCTCGGCCTGCGCGACATGGGCGCGGCCATGAGCCCGTTTAACGCCTGGCTGTTTCTCCAGGGACTCGAGACCCTGGCCCTGCGCATGGACAAGCATTCGCAAAACGGCCTGCAGGTCGCCCGCTTTCTGGAAGACAACCCGTGCGTCTCCTGGGTGCGCTATCCCGGCCTGGAGTCCTCGCCCACCTATCATCTGAAGGACAAGTACCTGCCCAAGGGACAGGGCGCGCTGGTCGGCTTCGGCATCAGCGGCGGCAAGGCCTCGGCGGTCAAGTTCATCGAAAGCGTGAAACTGTTCAGCCACCTGGCCAACATCGGCGACGCCAAGAGCCTGGTCATCCACCCGGCCTCGACCACGCACGAACAACTGAGCGAAGAAGAGCAGCTGGCGGCCGGCGTCACACCGGATTTCATCCGCCTGAGCATCGGCATTGAAGACATCGAAGACATCACCCACGACCTGGGCCTGGCCCTCGAAGAGGGGGTGGGGTGCGTGCTGTAGGATATTGAATCGTGATACTTGGAAACCGGAGCCGGTGGGGCTTCATCGGGTAAACCAGATGTCCTTGGAAAGTAAATCAACCGAAGAGATAATGTGGGTCACGGTATGTCGGGCCATTACGGGATGTGGCTGTTAATCGACGGCGGGTCCAATCCCGGCAACGGTTCAGGGCGAAAAATTTTTCGCCCCTACGCCTTGGCAACCGTCCACCCACCCAACTGGCGCATAACTGACCCAACTGACGTAACTGACATAACCGACCTAACTGACTCAACCGACTCAACCGACTCAACTGACCCAACCGACTCAACTGACCCAACCGACCATCATGACCCTCCACCAGGAACTCAAACGTCGCGCGGCCGAAGCCGCCGCTGATCAGGTTCGCTCCGGCATGGTGCTGGGGCTGGGCAGCGGTTCGACCGCCGCCTATGCGCTGCAGCGCATCGCCGAGCAGCTTCATGCCGGTAAGATTGCCGACGTGGGCGGCGTTCCGAGTTCGATTAAAACCGAAAACCTCGCCCGGCAGTTGGGCATACCCCTGACCGGCCTCGACCGGCACCCGATCCTCGATCTGACCATCGACGGGGCCGATGAGGTCGACCCGCACCTGAACATGATCAAGGGCGGCGGCGGGGCCCTGCTGCGGGAAAAAGTTCTGGCTCAGGCCAGCCGCCGCACCCTCTACATGGTCGATTTTAGCAAGCTCTCGCCGCGACTCGGCCGCCGCCATGTCCTGCCCGTCGAAGTCATTGATTTTGCCGCCAAATGCATCGAAGACTTCCTGGTCGAATTAGGGGCAAAGGTCGCGCAGCGGCAGGCGGCCGATGGAAAAGCCTTTCGCACGGACCAGGATAACGTGATTCTCGATGCAGATTTCGGTCCGATCGAAAACGCCCCCGCGCTGGCCGCCCGACTGTCCGATCGGGCGGGCATCATGGCCCATGGGCTATTTCTCGGATTGGCCGACGAGGTGATCGTGGCCGAGGGGGATTCTGTCAGGCACCTCAGGCGGTCGCCGTGATGCCCACAGCCGGCATAAGGCGTTTCGATCCGGACGCTTCTGATCATATTCCCTGAACCTCTCAGATTAGCATAATAACACCTCACAACCACTGGAAGGACACAAACGATGAAAACCCGTCAAAACACCCAAATCCGATGCGCGGCATGGCTGTTGCTGCTGATGGTGGCCATCTCCGGCTGTGCCGCCCCCAGGATCAGCATATTCGGCAGCGATGGCGAACCGCTGGACGAATACACCCTGCAGGGCAGCGGCGCGGGCAAAATCCTGTTCGTTCCGGTCAAGGGCATCATCACCACCGACGAGGAAAAAGGCCTGATCCGCAGAAGGCCGAGCGTGGTCCAGGAGATCGCCGCCCAACTCGACAAGGCGGCCAAGGACAGCGACATCGGCGCCGTGCTGTTCTCCATCGATTCGCCGGGGGGATCGGTGACGGCCAGCGACGTCCTTTACCACGAAATTATTCGGTACAAGGAGCGGACCGGCAAAAAGGTGGTCGTTTCCATGATGGGTGTGGCGGCCTCGGGCGCCTACCTTATCGCCCTGCCGGCCGATGCCATCATGGCCCATCCGACCACCATCACCGGTTCGGTGGGCGTTCTTTTCCTGCAGCCCAAAGTCATGGGATTGATGGATAAAATCGGCGTGGATGTCCAGGTCGCCAAATCCGGCGCCAACAAGGATATCGGCTCGCCTTTCCGGGCGGCGACCGCGCAGGAAAAACAGATCATCCAGGAGATGACCGACCGGCTGGGGCGCCGGTTCCTCGACCTGGTCGCGCAGCATCGGCGCATCGACGCGCAGGCACTGGCCGAGGTCGCCAGCGCCAAAATATACCTGGCCGAGGATGCCCGGCGCCTGGGGTTGATCGATCGGATCGGCTACCTGAATGATGCCGTCGACGAAGCCCGCCAATTGGCCGGTCTAGGTCCGGATGCAAAGCTGGTGGTATACCGGCGGCAGAAATACGAAAACGACACCCCTTACAACATGCAGAGCAGCTGGAGCGGCGGCGACCCGAAACTGACCCTGATCGACCTGGGCCTGCCGGCATCCTCGGCCGGAGAAGTCGGCACCGGTTTCTATTACGTGTGGCCGGCGGCCGCCGGAGACAGGTAGGCGCCATGACAACCGATAGGTTCACCGTTACGGTAGAGGTGGTGCCGCCGGCCGGCGCGGAGGCCGGTGGGCTGCTCTCAGCCCTGCAGTCGCTAAAAACCCTGCCTATCGACGCCTTCAGCGTGGCCACGAATCCGGTGGCCAAACCGCGGATGAGCGCACTGGCACTGTGTTCGCTCATTCGTCAAAAAACCGGTAGGCCGGCCATTATGCATTGCACCACCCGGGACCACAACCAGTTGAGCTTGCAAGGCCTGCTGTGGGGAGCGGCGGCCCTGGGCATCGATACGGTCCTGGCCTGCACCGGCGATTTCGTCGCCCTCGCCGACCGGGCCCACACCACCGACGTCCGCGACACGGATGTCTTCGGCCTCGTAAAAATGGGCCGGGAAGCAGGCCTTCGCACCGGCGTCGTTCTCGACCCGCACCCCGAAACCAACGGCCTCACGGCGGCGGTCGACCGTCTGAAGAAGAAAATCGAGGCCGGCGCCCAATTTGCCGTCACCCAGCCCCTCTATGACGAAAGCGCGGCGGACGAACTGGCCGAGGCCGTCCGGCACATCGGGATTCCGATCGTCTTGGGAATCCTGCCCTTGCGTTCGCATCGCCACGCCGAGTTTCTCCATCACAAAGTGTCCGGCATCGCCGTGCCCGAAAAGATCCGTGAGCGCATGCGCCGTGCGGAGAACCCGGCGGCCGAAGGCACCCGCAATGCCTTCGAAGTGTTGACCCTGGCCCGCGAACGCTTTGCGGGCGCGTGCATCATGCCGCCTTTCGACCATTACGAGATGCTGGCCGACATGCTGACATAGCACCCGTGGATCTCCTGACCGCCACGGAAATTTAAAACTCTGAACAGATGAACGCCGAACATCGAACGCTCAATATCGAATGGTGAACCAGGAAAACTGTCATCTTTGAAATGTTAGCTTTGCGGTTTGGGCTTTCTTCTACAAATGGCGACTCCCGCCGCTTTTGACTCCCTTTTCACGATTGTAAAACCGGGCGATCGTGGCCGGTGCCACACCGAGCAGGTAGGCGGTGACCCCCACCTGGTTGATGAGCCAGGTCTTTAATACGCCCACGCTCAGCCACCGCCGGGCCGAGGTGGTCACCGGCACCGGCACGATGACGATGCGGCCTTTTTTCTTCAGACGGCGGACCAGTTCGAAATCCTCCATGATCGGCAGGTTCGGGAACCCGCCGGCATTTTGAAACATTTGGGCGGTAAAAAACAGCGCCTGGTCTCCATAGGGCGCTTGCAGGCGACGGGAACGCCAAGTGGCCGCCTGCGCCATCAAGCGCAGGGACGGCCGGGCCGAATCGATGCAAAGCGCAAAGGCCCCCGCGGCCACGCCGCTGCGTGACAGGACCGCGCGGACGAGGCCGTCATACCCCGCCGGCAACAGCGTGTCGGCATGCAGAAAAAGCAAAATCTCCCCGGTGGCGGCGGCGGCGCCGGCATTCATCTGGCGTGCGCGCGGCGGTTCGGCGGACAGCACCCGGGCTCCGAGCCGTCCGGCGATGCCGTCCGTATCGTCGCTACTGCCGCCGTCGGCCACGATCACCTCGACCCGGTGGGCGTTTTGCGCCCGTCGCACGGTGTCGCCAATCCCGGCGGCCTCATTTAAGGCCGGAATGACAACGGTGATCCGCGGGCCGGCGAACCGTTCCCAGACCGCCAGGTCTTCCGGGCGGTCCACGTCTTCGAGTGTCTCCAGCAACGCCGCCGCCAGCGCAAGGTCCGCCGCCGTTGCCAATGACAGGGCCAATACGCGGCCGGTGCTCCAGGGCTGTCCGGCAAAAAGGGCCGGCAGCGCCCGGCCGCGCGCGCTTCTGCGCAGGCCAACCAAGTAATAGCCGCCGTCGGTTGCCGGCCCGAAAACCACGTCCTTTTGCTGAAGCAGGTCGAAGGCCCGCCCGATAATCGCGGCGGTGATGCCCGGGATGTCGGTGCCGACGATGACGGCCGCCTGCGCGCCGGCATTAAATGCCGCCGCCATGGCGGTCGTCATGCGGTCGGCCAGGTCACCGGGACCCTGGTCGGCGTATCGAAAATCCCGGCCGAGCCAGTTCCTCATCGATTCGGTATCGGCACCTGTAAACCGGATTTCGACCGCCAACGGTCGCACCTGCGCGAGATGGCCCATGGTGTCCAAGAGGCGTTCGGTCATTAGTCGCTGCAGGGCCGCGGCACCTTGCGGGGTCAAGGCGGGGATCAGCCGGGTCTTGGTGTGACCGGCACGGGGGTAGCGGGTGAAGACGATCAGTTGCTCACGGGCAAGAGTCAATGGAGTGTCCCGTGTTATTGAAGATGATAGCGCTCGCGCGCCTCTTTTTCGATCTGCTCGGGCTGGATGTCCAGGTCTTTTTTGGGTGACACGATGTGAAGATCGTATTTGGAAGATCGCTTTCCGGCGTTGGTCGACGCGTACACCCGCAGCACGCCCAGTACCCTTATGCCCTCGTAGTCGGCAAAGACATCCTCCGGGCTGAAATCCTGCTTCTTGCGCTTGAGTTCCCCCAGCAGGCTCGGATTGACTTCCTCGAGTGAAAACGTGCAGAACTCGCCGAACTTGCCGATCCCCAGTATTCGCGTCAGCCCCGTGAAGCTGTTCTCCTTGTAGCGGGTGTCGTGGCACACCACGATGTAGGGGGGGTAGAGCACGGTGCCGTCGGGAGCCGTTACGGGTTCCTGCGCCGCATCCAGTTTCTGGGAAAAAGCCTCGGCCTGCTCCTGGGTAAAATTGAATTCGTTGTTGCAGTAGGTGAAGAACATGGGCGGATCGATCAGGCCGACCGACGCACACGTGCTGATCCGCGTGCGGGCGCCGTAAGGCGGTTTAAAATAGGTCGGACAATGACTGCGGATGATATCGTCCGAATTTATTTTGGTGGGAATTTTAGGGCCGGTTTTCATCGTCCTTCTGAAGGCCGCCCGCTTGAACGTGTAAATTCTGCGGGCCGCTTTCGAAAAAAAGCCGGTGTCGAGGTTGATGCCCGAGACAACACCTTTCGGGTACAGCAGGGTGGCGTTGTCGTAGCGCATGGTCGCCCTGATTTTCGTGCGAAACGAATCGACATCCAGTTCACCACTGGCCTCATACTCGATGGGGCTCTCGTCCACATCCTGATAGATCAGGCCCCCGGGAATGAAGATGGCCCCTTTGTTGTCGTACTTGCCGGTGGCGCCTTCTTCGTTGATTTCCGGCAGGATCCTTTCTTTGTTCTGACCGAGCATCTTCCACAGGGTGTCCGTCCTGATGGACACGACGACTCTTATCAACTCGTTTCCGAGTATCGTTCGTTTGGCAATCATAAATTCACTTTTCGAGTATATCGAGTGGGCCGCCAACCACCTGAATCGTATAA
>JBAPWQ010000197.1:0-14522 GCA_049283795.1 Desulfobacterales bacterium
GTATAAAGGTTCAAAGGTTCACGGTTCAAGGTTCAAGGGTCAAGGTTCAATGCGCCTGCAGCGGACCGCCACGATGCATGAAAACTATGAACAGACGAACGCTGAACATCGAACGTCAAACATCGAATGGTGAATAAGGAATACTGCCGTTTATATCCTTGATTCAACGGCATTTATAGGCTTTAAGATAATGATGGCAAGGCCAGAGGAAGGCGGCTGTATAGTCATACGCCACCGACCGACACCAGCAGCCAAAACCATTATCTTTAAGCCTATAGGAGGCGCCGGATGACACCTTCGACACCCCCCGGCGAAATCGACACCCGAATCCATCATCTCAGAAAGCGGTTGGAAAAGTCCGGAATCGAAGCGGCGCTGATCCTTCAGAACTCGGACCTTTTTTATTTCGCCGGAACCATCCAGCAGGCCCATCTCTTCGTGCCGGTCGACGGCGAACCGCTGCTCATGGTCCGCAAGGATATCGACCGCGCGGCGGCCGAATCGCCGCTCCGCAACATCATCCCCCTGTCCCGGCCGCAGGATCTGCCGGACCTACTGCGCGACAACGGACTCAAGGTTCCGCGCCGGCTGGGCCTCGAACTCGATGTCCTGCCCGCCAACCTATACCTGGGCTACCGTGAGATCTTTCCCGAGGTCGAGCTTGTGGACATTTCGACCGCGGTCCGTCGCATCCGCGCGGTAAAATCCGAGCACGAAATCGCTTTGATTACCGCCGCGGCCGCTTTTTCGGATCGGGTCGCCGAGAGCGTCAAGGAGTTCCTGCACGAAGGGATCACCGAAATCGAGCTGGCCGGCCTGATCGAAGCCCGCGCCCGCGCCCTGGGGCACCAGGGCATCATCCGCATGCGGCTGTGGGGCAGCGAGCTGTTCTATGGTCACCTGATGGCCGGAGCGGCGGCCGCCGTGCCGAGCTACCTGGCCTCTCCCACCGGCGGCGCGGCCATGAGCCCGGCCGTGGCCCAGGGGCCGAGTTTCCGGCCGATCGGTCGCCGCGAGCCAATCCTGGTCGACTACGTCTTCGCCTACCAAGGCTACCTGTCCGACCACACGCGTATTTTCGCCATCGAAGGCTTGTCCGATGACCTGCTTCAGGCCCACCAGTCCATGCTGGCCGTACAGGCGATGGTTAAAAACGAGGCAAAACCCGGCGTTCGGACCGGTGCGGTGTACGAGATGGCGGTGGCGATGGCCACCGATCTGGGCTACGCCGACAACTTCATGGGAGTGGGCGAGCGCCGCATCCGCTTTATCGGCCACGGCATCGGCCTCGAGCTGGACGAGTATCCCTTCCTGGCCAAGGGGCAGCGACTCGAGTTTCAGCAGAACATGATCGTGGCCCTCGAACCGAAGCTGATCTTTCCGGGAGTTGGCGTGGTCGGCATCGAAAACACCCACGTCGTCACGGCCGACGGCCTGCGGCAGCTGGGGAAGTTTAACGAAGACGTCACGATAATAAGTTAGTTTCCGTCCATAAATGGCCCTTTTCCGCAATTTCGGCGTCAATCGGCGGAATCCCTTGTGCGGCATACAGGAAGTATGCCTCTGCGCAATTCCACCGATTTCCTTGAACTTGCGAAAAATTGCACATTTCTGGATCGGAAACTTATCGTGCCGTTTATAAAACTGTGGATGGGCACGTGTTAAGTTGGTTGAGCCCGTTTAACCGGTTTTGGGGGTGACCCACGAATAAATCAGCTTTAACTGCCTCAACGGGTAAACGGGCTAACTGGCCAACGGGCTCAACGGACTCAACGGGCTCAACTCGTAATCCGGAGGATTACCCCATGACTCCAGAAAACCTCACCGCGACCCAGCTGCGCGACCACATCCGCACCGCGAAATGGCGGCAACCGACTTCGGGCGCGGCGCGCGGCTTCGTCCAGGCCAACCTGGTGATGCTGCCTGAAAGCGAGGCCTTCAACTTTCTGCTGTTCTGCGTCCGCAACCCCAAACCCTGTCCAATCCTCGACGTTCTCGAGGCCGGGGTGTTCGAGCCTGAAATAGCCCCCGGAGCCGATCTGCGTCAGGATTTGCCCCGTTACCGGATCTACCGCAACGGAGAGTTGGCCAAAGAAGCCGACACTGTCGTCGACGAGTTCACCGAGGACATGGTCAGCTTTCTTTTGGGCTGCAGTTTCTCCTTCGAAAACGCCCTGCAGGCCGCCGGCCTGCCGGTCAGGAACATCGAAGAAGGCAGAAATGTGTCCATGTACATCACCAGCCGCACCTGCGTGCCGGCCGGTCCCTTTTCCGCCCCCCTGGTGGTCAGCATGCGGCCGATGACGCCCGAACAGGCCGTGCGCGCGGTCCAGATCACCACCCGCTTCCACCTGACCCACGGTGCCCCGGTCCACATCGGCGACCCAGCTCAGATCGGCATCGAGGATCTCCAACATCCGGACTTCGGCGACCCGGTGACCATCCAGCCGGGCGAGGTTCCGGTGTTCTGGGCCTGCGGCGTCACCTCGTCCCTGGCCGCCACCGCCACTCCCCTGCCGCTGGTGATCACCCACGCTCCGGGCCACATGTTCGTCTCCGACCTGAAAGACGAGGCCATGACGCTTTTTTAATCCAGTCGCAATTGGTCCGTTCGGTATGGATCAAATAATGATAAAGTCGGAAAAAGTCGGAGGACAAAATATGCCTATTATTGCAAGATTTTACGGGATTTTAATAAAGATGTATTTTAAAGAACATGGTTTGCCCCATTTTCATGCTCTATACGCTGAATACAATGGTGTTTTCAATATAGACTCACTTGAGATGATCGAAGGCGATCTACCAAACCGTGCTCAGAGACTCGTTAAGGAATGGGCCGAGATGTATCATGATGATTTGATTGAAATGTGGAAAACCCAGTCATTTAAAAAACTTCCTGGCTTGGAATAAGGAAAATATCATGGGAAAATATCCAAAGATTACCGATGTCAAACCACAGAAGGGCAAAAGATTGTTAGTTACCTTCACTGATGGAGTAAAAAAAATATATGATTGTTCACCGCTGCTCAAAGATGATACTTTCAAACCGCTAATTAATGACGCCCTTTTCAGGTCCGTAAAGGCTGATGAACATGGCTATGGTGTGATATGGTCTGACGAAATAGATTTAAGTGAATCTGAACTCTGGCTACATGGCATTCCGGCCGACAAGGCAGTTGAGCGGGACCGGGAAAAGCCGTGAATTTTTAAGTACCATGATATTTGACCTTTTGTGCTTTTCATAGGGTTCGTATGTAACAAATTCCCGGTTCCTCACTTCTGCGTTAGCCAATACAATGAGTAAGCACATGCTAAAGGATATCAGAAGCGCGCTGCTTGCGTTCGCCAATGAGGCCGATGCCAAAGCATTACAGCGTTTCTTCAAAACCGGCCCCGGGGAGTATGGCGAAGGAGATGTGTTTATCGGCGTTCGAGTTCCTGTAAGTCTGGGGTCGGGCCAAGCGAAGGTAAGTCTGGGGTCGGGCCAAGCGAAGTGGTTGGTATTTAACAGATAATTGCCGATTTTGGTTTCTGGAATAGGCCTATTTTGAGTTTTTCGAGGGCAAAAAGACCATTTTTCTCTGAACCATATGGCGAGAGCAAAACGACATTTTATTCCGGGGTACATCTGGCATATCACCCATCGATGCCATAAGCGAGAATTCCTTCTCAAATTCTCAAAGGATCGCCATCGCAATATGCAGTGGCTGTATCAGGCCAGGAAGCGGAATGGATTGGCGATCATGGACTTCATGGTTACCTCAAACCACATTCACTTCCTCGTTGTCGATACCAGGAATAGAGGAAACGTCATTCCCAAACCAATGAAGTTGGTTGCTGGACGAACAGGGCAGGATTACAATCAGAGAAAGAATCGAAGGGGAGCTTACTGGCAGGATCGCTGCCACGCAACGGCTGTAGAGAGCGGCGAGCATCTGGCCCGCTGTCTTGTCTATATCGACACGAATATGGTACGGGCCGGTGTGGCCAGCCACCCGTCAAAGTGGTCTTTCAGCAGCTATAACGAAATCCAGGAACCCCGAAGGAAGAACGTATTGATCGATTACGAGAGACTGCAAGGGTTGCTTGGAGCCGGCACCTATGAGCAGCTAAGGAGAAGCCATAAGGGGTGGGTAGAGAAGCACTTGGGAGATGGGGCGACGGAGCGCCAAGACGAATGGACCGGCAGTATTGCAGTGGGGAACAAGTCCTTTATTGAGAATGTTATTATTGAGAATGTTAAAGCCCGACTGGGCTTTCGAGCTAAAGGGCGAAATATGGTCGAAGGAATTAAATCAGAAGAAATAATAATGGGCTAACCAAACATTCCAGCGGACGCGGTAACCCGCGCCGCTGAATTTCACGTTAACCGGACATATCACGGGATGTAGGATAGATGACACCTTCACTCAAGATCATTCAGATGACATACCCACGCGAGCTTGAACTGGCGTGGAGACAGTCGTGCGAGATGCTCAATTCGTCTCAAGCATGCCAGTACCTCAAAGACATTCTATGTGGTAAGGCGTCTCGGCGACGTGCCGGCACGCGCCGCTTCTTTGGCGAAGCGTATGTCGCAACGCAGGTACCTCACGTCGAGGGCTACTATGGGTCGTTTAAGTGGCTCACCAATCTGATATTCCTCGGGAACAAACCGTTTCCGTCCTGTCCAACTCAGGCTTTTCAATTGCAATACCGGTCTGCCTTGCATCGCCACTTTAGAGAAAACCTTGAACGCCTTCAGCAGAATGCGTCCAAGTTCAAGCTTAAAGCTGGAATAAAACCTGCCACTCCGGACCTTTGGCTACTGGGCGCGGCGGGCAATCACAGGTTTATTGAAGTCAAGCTTCCAAAAGACGAAGTCGGTCTCAGCCAGATCGCCGGACTTTCGTTAATTGCAAGTTCTTTCAGCCGTCCGAATCTATCTGTTGAGATCGTTGAACTGAGTCCGGATAGAAAACGTGAATTCGAAGGGTTTGTTGAGGCGATCGACAGTTCCGCTAACCATTAACTGGTGCGGACGCAAAGGGCCGCGCCGCACAGTTCGGCGTTGTGCAAGAGCAACGAATTGAACATCTTGGCATGAATAAACAGAGAATATAGGGTTCCATTATGGGAAAACTTGCAAAGCTGTACGAGCATATTTTGATGCGCAGATCAGATGCGAACTTCCCATTCGAGACGTTATGTGCCTTGCTCAAGCGGCTTGGATTTGATGAGCATATCAAAGGCGATCACCACATTTTCACAAAGGACGGTGTTGAGGAAATTCTTAATCTTCAACCCAAAAACGGTAAGGGGAAGCGTATCAGGTTAAACAAGTCAGAGATGTGATCTTGAAATATCACATTCGTATTGGAGAATGACGATGGATAAAAAATACGAAATTATCATTTTTTGGAGTACCGAGGAAGATGCCTACATAGCTGAAGTTCCAGAACTCCCCGGCTGTATGGCCGACGGTAAGAACTACCAGGAGGCTCTTAGCAATGCAGAAAAAATAATTGAGGAGTGGATCGAAACTGCAATAAAACTCGGCAGACCCATTCCTCAGCCGAAAGGCCGCCTTGCTTATGCCTGATCAGCGAGGTTGGTTGCACAACAAAACGTTCCAGTTGACCGCAAAAGGCCGCGGCAACTGAACTCCACGTTCGGTCAACAACAAACGATAGGAGATTACAGTGAAGGTAGAATTCACAGCAATCATAGAAGCCGCGCCCGAGGGCGGCTTTTGGGCCATCTGTCCGGAGGTGCCTGGCGCAAACGGTCAGGGCGAGACGATAGAGGAAACTAAGGATAGTCTGCGTCAGGCTATTGAACTGATCCTGGAGGATCGTAAGGCTGATATTCTCCGAGGGCTGCCCGAGGACGCTATTCAAGACACGGTGATGATTCTATAAGGAGAAAATAATGAAAAAAAGAAAACACACAAGACTTGTTCACGAAGGAAAATACGTTGCTGAAGTTGATATTGAATTGATTGATACTCCTGAAGGATGGTCGCCATATTTAACGCTTGAAGACGCATATAAGCTTGATGATGTCCGTGAAGCACTTCGTAAAGGGGATCTCGATTCAGCCAGCCGTTTAGCCCGCCTCTGCACACTCACACCAGTGGCAGTCTGAATTCCCTGGATAACATACGTTTGTCCTTCATTTTGCGTCGGATGCATCGCTGGCGGAGGATCAGCTTATCGTTCCGCACCAGAAACTAATTCTGCTGCGCTCTAAAATTTACAATGACCTGCGGATAACAGGAGGAACACCGCATGGCGCTCTCATCTTCTGAAATCGACGATCTCGAGCTGGCAAAAAAGCTCCTCGAAAAGCCCGGCTTTGCGGCGAAGATCAGCAAGGTTGTCGGTGCGCCGATCGAAAAAGGGTTTGCACTGTTGCCCGGCCGGTGGAATGAAGTCGTTAATCAGGCCGCGCACAAATCCATCGAAACCGCCTTCGACGTGGCGCTTCGGACCATGAGTCACAACCGACCGGTGCCGCCGGCGAACAGGTGGCACAAACTGGCAGCCGGAACCACCGGCGCACTTGGCGGGGCCTTTGGTCTGCCGGCGCTGGCAATAGAACTGCCGGTGTCGACGGCTATTATCCTCAGATCGATTGCGGACATTGCCCGCAGCCAGGGGGAGGACCTGCACACGCCCCTGGCGCGACTTCAGTGCCTGCAGGTTCTGGCGCTGGGGGGCGAATCGAAAAAAGACGATGAAGCCGAAACCGTTTATTTCGCCGCTCGCACGGCAATGGCAAAGGCCGTGTCGAATGCCGCCGCCTTTTTGACGAAACGGGGCATTTCCGATAAGAGTGCGCCGGCGATCGTAAGGTTTATCGCGCAGATTGCCTCCCGTTTTTCCATCGTCGTTTCCGAAAAGCTGGCCGCACAGGCGGTACCGATTATGGGCGCTTTCGGGGGGGCGGCGATCAACACGCTGTTTATCGATCATTTTCAGGACATGGGCAAGGGCCATTTCATCATCCGCCGCATGGAGCGCCATCATGACCCGCTGGAAATCAGGCGGATATATGAAGCGCTTTAACATGAAAATAGGATTTCGGACTCCGAACATTCATCGCTGAACGTCGAATGAGGAGGTCGCCTCGCTCCGCCAAAATGACAATTTTCTCTATTCACCATTCAGTGTCAGCGTTCATGTACGGCGTTCATCTGTTCAGAATTTTCATTTCTTCATCGCCTTTGACAGGTGAGTTTTGGCAATGAAAGCTGCGGCCGGTTTGTATTGACACTTGTTATACCCATAGTTATACTGACAGCAAGAATCGAAGGTGCAGAATGGCAAACGTAAAAACGGCTATATCCATTGAAAAGCCTGTTTTCGAGCAGATGGACGTTCTCGCAAAAAACTTGAAAATTTCACGAAGCCGCCTGTTCGCGATTGCTGCCAGGGAATTCCTGCAGCGTCATGAGAACAGGGAGCTTCTTAAAATGCTTGATGATGTTTACCGGGATTCAGGTGAATCGGAATCGGTGGTCGACATGATGCGGCCTCATCACCACAAATTGGTGAAGGATCAATGGTGATCAATCAGGGGGATATATTCTGGATAACATTCGGAGCCCCGGATGGATCGGAACCCGGCTATCGTCACCCTCATCTCGTCTTGCAAAACAATCTCTTCAATCGCAGCCGAATAAACACGGTTGTGGTCTGCACCCTGACATCCAATCTTAAAAGAGCCAGCGCCCCGGGTAATGTGACCTTAAAGAAAGGTGAAGCCAACCTGCCTAAAAAAAGTGTCGTGAATATATCCCAGCTTTTCACAGTGAACAAACGTGATTTATCCGAGAAAATCGGGACGCTGTCAAAGGATCGATTCTTTCAAATTTTACAGGGCGTCAAATTTCTCATCGACCCCCGCGAGGTCGATTGATCCAGGACCCAAAATGACACCCAAAAAGTTCTATGATTGGCAAACGGCCGGCGGCACGAACGATGCCATGCGTCTGGTCGATGGCCTCGAGCGCGCAGATCTGGCCTGGTGTGCCATTGGCGGCATAGCCGTAAATCACTGGGCCGATGAACCCATGATCACGCAAGATGTGGATGTTGTCGTTGCCATGGAATCGGTGGAGCTTGCCAAGAAACTTCTCGAGGAATCCGGATTCCGATCGAAACGTTTTCCCTGGTCAATCAATTTTCGGGGTCATTCCAAACTGAGTATTCAAATGAGTACCGAAGAATTCTACAAGGATTTTCCAGGCCGGTCCACTCCGGCTGACATCCATGGAATTCTGATGCGGGTGGCCTCTTTGGAAGACATCTTGCGTGGGAAAATCAAAGAATGGCGCGATACTGGAAGAAGACAAAGCAAGAGGCTCAAAGACCTCGGCGATATCGCCCGCCTGGTGGAAAGCCACCCTCGTCTGTGGCAATTGCTCGATGACGATTTGAAATCAATCGTTGATCAGCAGTGAGTGCGGCCTTCCGAAGGCGCTTGACAGTCCTACCGGTGTCTTATAAATATTGCAGTGGTCAGGCTCCGAACGCACAGAATTGCTGCACCGGCGGACGCGCACAACACCAGCGCCTGCCACCCGGAGGCCGCCTAATCCCCTATCGGCTTAAAGATGAGGTTTATGGCTGCTGGTATCGGCCGTTGGCGCATCACGATACAGCCGCCTCCCTCCGGCCTTGCCAAAATCTTTATCTTAAAGCCCAATATTTCAATCTGATGTCAGGCGCAGACGATCATATCGCTTCGGCCGCGTCACCTGTCTATCCGGCAGCCGTTGCCGGGCGTCCGGTCGAGCCGATTTTCCGTTAACCGTGTTGCCGAAAAAAAGGAGGACATTTATATGAAAGCGATCGCCAGAATCATGTCATCTTTCATCGTGCTGTTTATCGTCGCGGCGCTTCTGCTGCCCACCGGCGCCCGTGCCGAGAAGGAGATCAAGATCGGTGTCCTCTACCCGTTGACCGGCGGCGCGGCGGCGGCCGGCCGTGAATTGCGGGCCGGGGCCGAGCTGGCGGCCGAAATCGCCAACACCGCCATGGCCGACATCGACATGACCATGGCCAAGAATGCCGGCATAAAGAGCCTGGGCGGCGCCAAAATCACCCTGATCTTCAAGGACCATGAAGGCGACCCGACCCTGGGCGCCGACCTGGCCAAGAAGCTGATCCTGGATGACAAGGTCGACGGCCTGCTCGGCTGCTACCACAGCTCGGTCACCAAGACCGTAAGCGCCGTGGCCGAGCAGTACGGGGTGCCCATGATCAACGGCTCTTCGACCTCGCCCTCCCTGACCGAGCGCGGCCTGAAGTGGTTCTGGCGCACGACCCCGCACGACACCTGGTTTACGCGCGACCTGTTCGAGTTTTTGAAGGGCCTCACCGAGGGGCAGGTCAAGGGCGTCAAGGCCGTTGACAAAAAAGATATCATCAAGCTCGCCTCGGCCTGCGAGAAGACCGAGTGGGGCTCGTTTGTTTCGGAACTGATCGAGCAGTTTTCCAAGGAATACGGGTTCGATCTTCAAAAATCCCTGCTCTACGCCAAGGAAGCCCCGGATCTCTCCAGCGAAGTCCGCTCCCTGAAGGCCTCGCGGGCCGAGGTCCTGCTGTTTGCCTCCTACACCTCGGATGCCATCCTGATGCTCAAGACCCTGAAGGCCCAGAAAGTCCAGCCCAAAATCATGTGGGGCCAGGATGCCGGCTTCGAAACGCCCGAATTTCAGCAGACCCTGGGAGAAGATATCGTGGGCGTCCTGACCCGCACGGTTTTTCTGCCGCAGGTCGTCAAGGTCAAACCGCTGGCCGGGCAGGTCAACAAACTCTACAAGGCCAAAACCGGCAATGACCTGAGCGGCGCCTCGGCCCGTTCCTTCACCGGCCTGCAGACCTGGGTCTATGTTCTGGAGAAAGCCGGCTCCACCAAGCCGGCGGACATTCAGGCCGCCGCCAACGCGATCGAAATCCCCGGCGACCAGCTGGTGGTGCCGTGGACCGGCATCAAATTCAGCACCTCCGGCAAGGAAATCGGTCAGAACGTGCTCGGCTCCGGCCTGATCGGACAGTATCAAAAGGGAGCAGACGGGACGGTCGGCCTGGAAATCGTCTACCCCTTCGATGTCGCCACCACCAACATGATTTACCCGTTCCCCAAGTGGAAGTAAACCGCGCCGGAGTGCCGGTGCATGATCCGTCTCTTTCCGCGCAATCCGGCGCCGGAAAGAGACGGCATCTGCTTTTCACCGAGGCAGCCCTCTGACCATGGACATTCTCTTTAGTTCCCTTGCGGCCGGGATTCTTTTCGGCATGGCGCTGAGCCTGGTGGCGCTCGGCTTGACCATCATCTTCGGGGTCATGGATATCGTAAACTTCGCCCACGGCGAATTTCTTATGATCGGCATGTACACCGGGTTGCTGACGGCCAAGGCCTTTGGGATCGATCCGCTGCTGACCCTGCCGGTGGCCGCCGCGGTCGGTTTTTTGCTCGGCATCGCCTGCTACGCGGGGTTCATCAGGTTTCTGTTACGCGGCCCGATGATCGCCCAGCTCCTGGGAACCTTCGGGCTGATGCTGTTTCTGCGCAACCTGGCCCTGCTCGTCTTCGGCCCCAACGATCGCGTCGTGCACGAGGGCCTGCTGGTCGGCAAGAGCTTCGATATCGGCCTGGGCATCATCATTCCGGCCACCAAGCTGGCCGCCGCCGCTCTGTCCCTGGCCGCCTTCGCGGCCGTGTGGCTGCTGATGAACCGCACCCGGATCGGAAAAGCCTTGACCGCCACGGCCCTCAACCCGCAAGGCGCGCGCTACATGGGCATCTCGACCGAACGGATGAACGCCCTGGCCTGGGGCATCGGTGGCGGAACGGTCACCGTCGCCGGTGCGCTGATCGTCAATTTCTGGTCTGTGAATCCCTACATCGGCCTGCTGTTCACCATGCTCGCCTTTGCCATCGTGGCCCTGGGCGGCTTCGGCAGCGTGCCGGGCGCCTTTTTCGCCGGCATCGTGGTCGGGCTGATCACCGAACTGCCCGGTTTCTGGGATTTCATGGCCTACACCTTCGAATTCGACTGGATGGCCGATGTCCCCATGACGTCGTTTAAGTACATGTGGGTGTACGTAGCCTATTTCGTGATCATGGTCGTGCGACCGCGGGGGTTGTTCGGATGGAAGCACTGAAGAACGCGTTTGATTTTTCCGACTTTCCCCGTTCGGACCTGATGATCGCCGCCCTTGTCGGCGGCTTTTTCCTGATCTTTCCTCTTTTTCCCCACTCGGCCTTTGCGATGGCGACCATGATTCAGTTTTTCATGTTTTCGCTTTACGGGATGGGCTGGAACACCATCGGCGGCTACGGCGGGCAGGTCGATCTGGGCAAGGCCCAGTACGTCGGCATCGGGGCCTACACGACCGCGGTCATGCTGATCCGCTGGGATATCCCCTTCTGGGTCTCGATGCCGATCGGGGCGCTCTTTTCGATCAGCTGGTCGTTTATAATCGGCTATCCGCTCTTTCGCCTCAAAGGCCATTACTTCGCGATTGCGACGATCGCCACCTCCCTGGTGCTCAAGGACCTTTTTGAAGTGTGGGGGTTCGTCGGCGCTGCGCGCGGCCTGGAGATCTCCCCGATCAAATACTCGCCGCCGGATTTTTGGCGGCTGATCTTCCGCGAAGATATCTACTACTACTACGTCATTTTCGTTTTCTTCCTGATCGGCATCCTCTACATCAACTGGTTCCGCAAGTCGCGCCTGGGCTTCCAGCTGAGGGCGATCAAGGACAGCGAGAGCGTGGCCCAGTCACTGGGCATCAATGTCCACTGGGCCAAGATCAAGACCTATGCCATCGCCACCGCCTTCGTGAGCGTGGTCGGCTCTTTTCACGCCTGCTACATCAAAAACATCGAACCCGGGGACACCATGAGCCTCAACCTCTCGATTTTGATCGCCCTGATGGCCATGCTGGGCGGCGCCGGATCGTTGTGGGGGCCGATCATCGGCGCCGGGGTCCTGATCCCGCTCAAGAGCTATCTCAAGGAGTGGCTGGGCGCCTCGGCGGGCCTGGTCGGTATCGATCTGGTCATTTACGCCGCGATCATCATGGTCATCTCCGCCGCCGAGCCGCGCGGCCTGTGGGGGATCGTCGAAAAATTCCGCCGCCGGAGGTCGCGCTGATGCCGCTGCTGGATATCCGCAACCTGAGGAAGGATTTCGGCGGGCTGCGCGCCAACGACGAGATTTCATTTGCTCTCGCAGAAGGCGAACTGCTGGGCGTCATCGGCCCCAACGGCGCCGGCAAGACCACCCTGTTCAACTGCATTGCCGGGTTGCACCCGCTGACCGCCGGGCAGATCCTGTTCGACGGCACGGACATTACCGGCCTGCCGGCCTTCGCCGTCGCGCGGCGCGGCCTGGGCCGCACCTTTCAGGTGTATGCGGCTTCCGGCGATCTGAGCGTTCTGGAAAACGTGATGGTGGGTGCCTTCATGCGCACCCGCAACCGCAACCGGGCCAGGGAGCGCGCGCGCGCCATCCTGGAAAAACTCAACCTGGGTGAGGTGGCCGGCGCCATGGTGAGCGAACTGCCGGTCGCGGCCCAGAAACGCGTGACCATGGCAACCGCCCTGGGGACGGCCCCCAAACTGCTGCTGCTCGACGAGGTGGCCGCCGGCTTGAACCCTGGTGAAATCGACGAGATGCTGACCATCATCCGCGCCGTGCATCACGACATGGGCATCACGGTCATGCTGATCGAGCACGTCATGGAACTGGTGATGACCATCAGCGACCGCGTCATCGTGCTCGATTACGGGCGCAAGATCGCCGACGGCCCGCCGCGGCAGATCGCCGACGATCCGAAGGTCATCAAGGCCTACCTGGGAGAACGTTACGTGCGCGACCACTCCGTCGAGGCGACTTAAGTCGATGGGACAGCCGCTGCTCACCGTTGAAAACATCCACGTGCGCTACTCCGGGCTGCCGGTCCTGCAGGGCGTCTCGATCGATCTGGCGGCCGGTGAAACCGTGTGCGTGGTGGGGGCCAACGGAGCCGGAAAATCGACCCTGCTGCGGGCCGTCATGGGCGCCCAAAGAATCTACGACGGCCGCATCCGTTTCAATGGCCGCGAGATTCAGCGCCTGCGCACCGAGCAGATCGTCCGGCTCGGCATCGTCTACGTGCCGGAGGAAAAAATGCTCTTCAAACCGCTGTCCGTGGCGGAGAACATTCGCCTCGGCGCCTTCGTTCTCAAGGACAGAGCGCAAATAGAAAAAAACCTTGATTTTGTCTACACCCTGTTTCCCCGTCTGCGTGAGCGGCGCCACCAGGCCGCATCGACCCTCTCCGGCGGCGAACAGCAAATGGTGGCCATCGGCCGCGGGCTCATGTCCGGCCCGAAGGTGCTGATGCTCGACGAACCTTCGCTGGGTCTGGCGCCCCTGCTGGTGGACGAAGTGCTCGACACCGTGCGGCAACTGAAGCAGGCGGGCATCAGCATCCTGTTGGTCGAGCAGAACGTCCGCGAGGCGCTCGATCTGGCCGACCGCGGCTACGTCCTTCAAACCGGCCGGATCGTGCAGCAGGGTGCCGGCAGGGAGCTGCTGGAAAGTGACCGGTTCAAAAAGGCGTTCCTTGGCATTTGATTTTGAGAAGTTGTGTGGTATAAATGCCTGACATGTTTAATTTTAAGGGAAAGCGCCCAATGACCGCCATCGATTCCCTGCGGGTAAACCGTCACAAATTTTCGATCACGTCTCTACGTGACGAATCCGAAGACAAGGCCTATTGGCTTGCACAAACTCCTTATCAACGCCTCGAAGTGGTTGAAACATTGAGACAGATAAATTATGCCTGTCGCGAATCTGCCCCAAGACTTCAAAGAATTCTTGAGATTGCTGAACTCCCACGGGGTTGAGTATTTACTGATAGGTGGATACGCCGTTGCTTATCATGGATATCCGCGGGCTACGGCGGACATGGATATCTGGGTGGCGATGGAGCCTGAAAACGCGAATAAAATAGTAGCGGCCTTGAAAGAATTCGGTTTTGATCTGCCGGAGCTTTCAACGGACCTCTTTTTAATACCGGAAAAAATCATCCGGATGGGAGCACCACCGATCCGGATTGAAATTATGACCTCCATCTCGGGGGTAACCTTTGGTGATTGCTATGCTTCAAGAGTCGCGGATGATCTTGACGGGGTGTCCGTCAGCTTGATCAGTCTCGAGGATCTTAAAGGAAATAAAAAGGCTTCGGGCCGATATAAAGACCTCGATGACCTCGAACATCTGCCCGAATAAGGCGCGGGGTTCAGCACCACCGCCAGCCGCAGAAGCGCCCAGCGGTGTCGCTGAACCTCGAACCCTGAGCTTGAACACCGAACCGCTCAACCTATGGTCATAGAGGACAAGATGAAAATTTCCCCTGCCGCCTGCGGCTTTTTGTTGGTGACCTTATTTTTTTCCGGTTGCGCCCAGAACAGAACCTGGATCAGTACGCCGGAGTTCCAGTCGGTCGACAACGAGGTGTTTTCGGCCCGATTCACAC
>JBAPWQ010000198.1:0-1769 GCA_049283795.1 Desulfobacterales bacterium
GGCCAGCGATTTTTCGATCCCCGGCGGCAGGGAAACGGTAACGTTGCGATGCGCAAATTTGAGGCCGGCTGCCTGAAACGCCTCCTGCATCAGCCGGTAGACATGCTTGCGGATGGCGAACTGTTCACCGGGCGGTGTTTTGTATTTGACACGCAAGATCATGGCCGAATCGGTGTCCATCTCTCTGACACCTTGAGACTTGATGGGGCCGAGCAATTTTTTTCCGAGTTCGGGGTCTTCAATGATCTTCTGGTAGACTTTTTTCTTGACCAGCTTGCGGACCTTCTCGACATCGGTGCCGAAGGGGACCCGGAAGTCGAGTTTGGTGATGATATAATCCCGGCTGAAATTCGTGACCGAGCTGATGTCGCCGAAGGGGATGGTGTAGACCATCCCCCGCGGATGACGCAGCCGAAGCGAGCGCAGGGAGATTTTCTCCACGGTTCCCTTCTGCGTCCCGGATTCCACGTAATCTCCGACTCTGAAGGCGTCGTCGATCAGAAAGAACACCCCGGAGATAATGTCTTTGACAAGCGTTTGAGAGCCGAAACCGATGGCCAGGCCGATGACCCCGGCCCCGGCGATCAAGGGACCGATGTTCACCCCGATGGAAGACAGTATAATCAGTACGGCCATCACGACAATGACAGCCAGCATGAATTTTTGCAGCATTACGAGCAGTGTCGCGACGCGGGAACCGCCGCGGCCGCCTTCTTCCTTTTCGTCGTCCTCATCTTCTTCGGGAACCTCCTTTGCAATGCGGCGCTTGATAGCGGCATTGACCAGTTCCCAAAGCACGAAGCAGACCAACACGTCGACCAGGATTTTGAAAGCGGCCCGGGCCACCTCCTGTCCGATTTTGAGTTCGACACCCCAGATGCGCATGACCCAGAAAAACACCAGGAACGCCAGCGTCACTCGCAGACCGCTGCCGATTATTTTTCTCAAACGACCGATGTCCAGGGGGTTGGCAGCAGGCTTTGCGACCCTATTTGTTTTCGTGTCTGCGGTCTCACTTCCTGCTGTTGCGCCCAGTTCGGTGTTCTCGGCCGTCAGTGCTGCAGGGCCTTGACCGTCGGGTTTATGAACAAAACCGAAAGCCGCCTCCAGAATTTGCCTCAAAATCCAGTCCAGAAGAAAGTAGAGCGGCACAATCAGCAGCGTCTTCGCGCCGCGATATTCGCCGGGTTGGTCTCCGGCCAACAGCCGGCTGAGAACTGAGAAAATCAAGAGCAGGATGACACCGAAAATGGCGAGGTGGTGCCAGTAAGGCAGCAGTCGGGCGCGAATGCCCGTCTGCGGCAGTTTTCCGGTTAGGGCCTGAATGACAGTGTTGCGCTTCTGCAGAATCATGGTGATGAACATGGCCACCAGCAGGAGACTGACCATGGAGATCATGACAAAATGGGTCGCCGAGGGCGTCCCGGCCAGCCGGAAGATCCCGCAGGTCAGGAATCCAAAACTGCCCACCGCGACGATGGCCATAATCCAGCGGTGAAGGTAGAGCGCCGTTTCGTCGCCGAGCGGTAGAATTCGCAGGGCCGTTACTTTGGGTGACAGCAGGAGCCGGGAAAGCAGATGGGCCGCCCGCACGATCAAAACGGCCGCCAGGTAGGCGGCCACGAGCACGCGCTGGGGCGTCGTGCGGTCGAGGAACAGGTGAAAGAAGACCAGAACGGCGACTGCGAACACACAGATGGAGACCAGGTCGAGCAGCGCGCGCAGACCGGCGGTGCTCCATTTTGCCCTCCAGTCGGCCGGCTGCGTGG
>JBAPWQ010000199.1:0-6737 GCA_049283795.1 Desulfobacterales bacterium
GTTCATAGACTCAGCGGCAATACGGGCTCCGGAAACGGTAAGAACGCCATCGAGGTCAGGGGCGGCGATATAACCGCAAGCGTCACTTGGGTCAAGCAGGGCTTTCCTTACGCACTTATCGGGGATGTAGCCGTTTACCATACCAGCCGCACCAACGGTGATTATGTTCGGAGGCTGACGATAGAGCCGGGGGTCGAGGTACGGTTTAATGCTGGAAAGGGGCTGTATATCGGCAAGGACTACAGTGGTTCATACGGATACTATGGAGCGCTCAGTGCACAGGGGACAGAAGCTGCCCCGATTGTATTCACATCCAACTCGACCAACGCCCTGCCGGGCGATTGGAAGGGCATTTACTTCCGTAACCCATCAAAGGATTCCGAGGACATTCTCGAGCACTGCACCATTGAATTCGCCGGCCACACCAATAATGCCAACATTTACCTCAACAACGCCAAACCCACACTCCAATACAACACCATCCGCAACAGCAGCCACTCGGGTATTTATGTAAACGGCAGCGGCAGCAACGGCGCATCTATCAATTGCAATAACCTGAAAGACAACCACTACGGAGTTTACACCGTAAACGACGCCCGGCCGGCGATCACCGGTAATAATTTTCTGCGCAATCTCAGCGCCGGGGTCTACAACGCCGGCGGCGCTGCAGTGGTGGCGGAGAGCAACTGGTGGAACGACCCTAACGGCGCCGACTTCAACGGTGATGGGACCGCCGGCAATGTCGATTCCATCCCCTGGTTGACTTCGGTGAGCGACTGCGTCAACGCTCCACCGACCAACACACCGCCCTTTGCGCCCAAGAATCCCACCCCGGCCAACGGTGCGGTGCGTGTGCCGGCTATCGACGGCATTGTCACCGTCAGCTGGCTGGGCGGCGATCCCAATCCGTGGGATGCGGTGACCTACGATGTCTACTTCGGCAATACGGCCGAGAACCTCCTCATTCTTTACACCGATACCGATGCCACTTCCGCGCAGTTGACCGGTCTTTTGACCGGCGCCACTTACCACTGGCAGGTCGTCGCGCGGGACAACACCGGTGCGGAAACTTCGGGACCAGCCTGGTATTTCACCACCGACGGGCCACCGTCCGATCTGATGGTCGCGGGCCTTACCTGGACTCCTATGGAGAACTTGGCCGCCGGGCAGGCCATCACTTTCACCGCCACCATCACCAATACCGGCAGCGGCCCCGTGGTGGACGTCTTCCAGGCAGAATTCAAGATCGACGGCGCTTCGATTGGTACCGCTTCTGCCGGCAGCATGCTTCAGGTCGGCGAGAGCGTTCAGGTAGTAAGGACCTGGACGGCCAAAGCCGGAGATCACACCGTCGCGGTCACCGCCGACAACGGCAACAAGGTGACCGAGTCTGACGAGTCCAACAACAGCCTGTCGCGCACTCTGCCGACCATCATCGATCCGACACCGCCTGATCTGACCGGCAGCGTCCCCGCCGACGGCGCATCCGCGCAGACGATCAATCAGATCCGCTTTACGCTCGTCGATCAGTATGGCGAGGTGGACGATGCGGCGGTTATCGCAAGTGTCACTGTGCTCAGCGGCGGCCAGTCGGTGAACGGCGCGGTGGCCGAGTCCAACGACCAATTCACCTTTGTGCCTGAGACCGCTCCCCTGCCGGACGGCCTTTACCAGGTTGCGTTGACAGCGGCGGATGTGTCCGGCAATTCAAAGGTTTGCAGCTTCAGCTTCACCGTTGACCGACTGCCGCCGGCGCCCCCGGTCATCACCGGCGGAACGGTTATTACCGGCCTGATAAAAACTCGCCCTTTCGACAACAGATCCAACAAGGCGGTCATCACTTTGACGGGAACCCGTGAAGATGACACCTGCATCTGGATCGACACCATCCGCAAGGTCGATGTCGGCAGCGGCGACTGGTCGGTGGCCCTCAACCTGCCGCAGGGAACCAACGCCCTTGAGACTTGGGTCCGGGATGCGGCCGGCAACCGCAGCGACTCGGTCTGGGTGGATATGCTCATCGATTCGGTGCCGCCGTCGATTACGTCGATTGGGCCGGAAAACGACAGCTTTCTCAATGTGTCGCCGGGCACCGTGGTGATCGGCTATTCCGAGACCACGACCACTTTGAATCTCGATGGCAGCATCCGGTCGCTCAGAGATGCCGGCCTGAATGTGGTACCGGGAACCTGGTCGGTTGCCGCCGCTAACCAGCTTGTTTTCACCCCGGCGGCACCGCTGCCCGAATCGACATACACCCTGGAGCTGCAGCTGGCGGATGAACTCGGCAACCGGGGCGGGGCGGTTCAGTATCACTTTACCGTCGATACCACCGCGCCCCAGCCGCCGGTGATCGATCCGGTCGCCTCGCCCACGCCCAATCCCAGCCAGATCATCAGCGGCAGCAAAGAAGAATACGCCGCCATCCTGCTGAACGGCCAGCCCATCGTCGACAACACGGCCGGCACGACCTGGCAGCACCCGGTGACCTTGACCAACGGAACGAACACGTTTGCATTTGCGGCCAAGGACCGGGCCGGCAACCGGAGTGAAGCGGTCAATGTCGAAATTCTCTTTGACGACGTGGCGCCGGACCCGGTCGGCACTTTAACCGTCAAGGGCGAGGGCGACGGCCGCACGGTCTATCTGGACTGGAGCGGTTACAACGAGGCGGCTCACGGCGACATCGCCTCTTACCGGGTGTACGTCGGATCGGCGCCTTTCGCCGATGTGTCCGGTCTGTCGGCCCACGGCACGATTGCGGCTGGACGTTTTACTTCAACGGTTTCAAGCCTCGAAAAAGGAGCTACCTACTGGTTCGCCGTAGTGGCGGTGGATACCAGGGGTAATGTCGATTCCGCCGTGACTGCCATTCCCTGCAGTCCGGTCGACAAACTGCCCCCGGAAAACGTCACCAACCTTCTCGTCTCGGTCTCCGAGAGCAACCGGCTGGTCTTTACCTGGACCCACTCGGCCGACAGCCACAAAGATTTGGCCGGATACCGCATTTATTTTGCAGACGAGACGACGCCGCAGGAAATTCCCGCGGAAGAGAACACCTTCGAACGCAGCGGGCTGAGTGCGGCCGCGGCCTATCAGTTCCGGGTCCTGGCCTTCGACACCGACGGCAACGTCAGCAGCGGGACGGTTCTAACCGGCTACACCCTGCTGCCCAACCCGGCGGGCCTGGTCCCCAAGCCTTATAGCGGCTATGTGGACTTGACCTGGAGCGCCGTCACGCCGGCCGAACACCTCAAGACCTACCGGGTGTACGTGAGCCAGGGCGATTTCGCCGGCGTCGGCGGCATGGCACCGGCGGTCACCACCACCGCTGCGACGGCTAAAGTTGCCGGGTTGACCAACGATGTGCCCTACTTTTTTGCCGTCACCGCCGTGAACAAATCCGACGGCGAGCAGAAGACGGTCGTTACGGTTACCGCCACGCCGGCAGCCGATGCCGAGGGGCCGGAACTCTCCAATCTCATGGTTGACGGCCTTCCCCTGATCAGCGGCCACACCATCACCAGGCCGGCCACCGTTGCCCTGGATGCCGCCGACCCGGCCGGAGTGAGCCGGGTGGAATTCCTGCTGGACGGCGCTCATGTGCGCACCGACTTCAGCGCACCGTATACCTGTTATCTTAACATCGTGCCCCTGGCCGACGGTGTCCACACCCTGACGATCACCGCCTACGACACCCTCAACAACGTTACCACGGTCGATTACACCATAAATGTCGTTCTTGCGTTGCCATCGGCGCCGATGATCACCCAGCCCGGCAACGGGGTCGTCACCAACAAACCGACCGTGACGGTTTCCGGGCACGCGGAGAAGTACACCGAGGTGCTCCTCTACAACAACGGCAGCGAGACCGGCCAGGCGGTTGTCGTGGACGCTCTGGGCAATTTCGGCTTCACCCTGACCCTGGTGGAAGGGGAAAACCGTATTCAGGCCGCGGCCCGTTATCCGAAACGCAGCGGATTGGGCCCACTTAGCCCCGAGGTTCTGGTCACACTCGATACGACCTTGCCTGAACCCCCTGTGGCGTTGACGGCCCAGGCCAAGGAAAACGGGGTGGTCAGACTGACATGGCAGCCCTCCACCGAAACCGTCGCCGCCGGCACCAACCTCTATCGGGCCCGGAGTTCCTTCGGGGATGTCGGTGAAGCCGTCAGGATCAACGCCCACCTGGCGGCGGACGCCGTCTTCAACGACCTGCCGCCGGAGGACGGCAACTGGTTCTACCGGGCGACCACCGTGGATGCGGCCGGCAACGAGAGCGATCCATCGGCCGAGGCGACGGCCATATCCGATGCCACGCCGCCGCGGGCGGTGGCCGTCGCTTACACTCCGCAAGGCCGGTTCGATCCCGAAACCGGCACCATGGCGCCGGGCACGGTCGATGTGGTGCTGACGGTCAGCGAGGCGCTGCAGGCCGCGCCGTATCTGAGCATCGCCCCCGAGGGCGGCACGCCGATGACGGTCACCCTGACCCGCGACAGCGATCAGACCTACACCGGCTTTTTCGTGATAGCCGATACCACTCCTTCCGGCACGGCCTACGCCATCTTCTCGGCCCGGGACGTGGTGGGCAACCGCGGCACCGAAATCGATGCCGGCTCCGTTATCGAGATCGACACCGCCGGACCGATAGTGAAACGTTTGGCAGTGGTGCCCGAAGATCCGATCCGAAACGACCAGCAAAGCCTTGTCGGCGTCACCGTCAGCCTGGGGTTGAGCGAGGCCCTTAATTCCGGTGCGGCCCCGCAGCTCTCCTATCTGCTTTCCGGTGCCGGACGGGCGGCCGTGGCCGTCGATTCGCTGACCGAGGTCGCTACCCAGCCCGGTGACGAGCAGAGTTGGCAGGCCGCCTTCACGCTTCCGGCCGATGCCGGACTGCTCGATGCGGAAACTCTTCGCTTCGTTTACCAGGGAACCGATAGACTGGGTAATGTCGGTGACCGCATCGCCGCCGCCAACCTGTTCCAGGTTTATCAGGGCGATCTTCCGCCGCTGGCACCGCCGCTCAATTTTGCAGGCACGGCCCTGCCCGGCGGCCGGATTCGGCTGACTTGGGAGACGGTGGCTGAGGCGATCGGCTACCAGCTTTTCCGGCAGGCGGCGGACGAAAGTGAATTGACTGCTTACCGGCGCATAGAAGGAGTGTTGGAATATATCGATCAGCCGGCTGAAGACGGCCTTTACACTTACGCTATTGCCAGTATCCGCTCCGAGAACGGGCAGGAGGCCCTCAGCGGCCTGAGCGATCCGGTCACCGTGGCCGCGGATTCGGTGGCGCCGCAGGCCCCCGGCGCATTGACCCTGGAACTGGTGGCCAACGGCATCAAGTGCACCTGGCAGCCTCCCGTATATACCGAGCCGGTCACCTACACCTTGTATCGGGCGCCGGTCTCGGAGATCACCGCAGTCGAAGGTCTCACGCCGCTGGCCGCCGGTATCGAGCAGACCCTGGTGGTCGATCCGCATCCCTCGCCCACCGAGCACTGCTATACGGTCACCGCCGTGGATGCGGCCGGCAACCAGTCCCCGCCGGCTGTCTCCGCTTATCTCAACTTCCAGCTGCTGCCGGTTTCCGGCATTACCGTGGTTCAGGCCGACGCCGAAGCGCCTGTCGTCACCTGGACCCATCCGGGCGGCAGCATCGCCGGCTACGACATCTACCTGGGGACGTATGCGAACGGGGTCAAACTGAACGCCGAGCTGCTGACCGGGCAAGCATACACCGATCTCGGTTGGGCCGGAGACGCCAGGCGGTATACCATCGTTGCCGTCGACACCAGTCAAGTCGAGAGTCTGGGCCGCAGCATCGCGCTGCCGCTGGTCGAAGCCCATTGTCCGGCGGAGACCCTGGTGCGACGCGGTGTGATGAACCACCTGACCTACACCGTGAAAAACGCCTCCTCCGAGTCGGTGGAGAATATCCGCCTCAAGGTCGATCTGGCCGGGCATCTGCACACGTCAGAAAAGTTTGTCGTCGACGGCGGGCAGTCGATAGTGGTTCCGGTGGTGGTGGGCGGTTTCGGCGACCTGCCCGACCTGGCCGAAGTGAGCACCACAATCGACATAACCCCCGGCACCGGCGAAACCGTTCGGATCGTGCGGTCTTCTCAAATGGACGTAGCAGACGGAATGCTGGCGGTGCAGATCGAAAACGAAGAGTTCACCCGCGGCGCCGCAGGCACGGTGCGCTTCATCGTGGAGAATACCGGCGCGGAGGAGATCGAGATCGTGACTGCCAAAAACTCCGGCAACGCGGCCTCCGACCAACTCTTTTTCTACCTGCTCGATGCGGACGACAACGTCATCGCCACCAAGGCCTTCAAACAGGCCGTGGGTGAGCTGCTGGTGACCCTTTCCAACAAGAACACCGTGGCACGCATCCCGGCCGGTGCGATCTTCGAATCGGCCCCGCTTAAGATCGATGTGCCGGCCAATGCGCCTGACGACCTCACCATCAAACTTTCGATGGCCAGCATTTACTACCACCAGGGCCGGGAAACCCAGGTCAAGATGGCAGGGTTCTCGACGACCCATCCGGTAACCCTGGTGGACACCGCCTACTATGGGCAGATCGTATCGATCACACCGGAAAGCGCCACCGGCGGCCAGGACATCACCATAACCGGACGGTCCGTGGAGCGTGCCACCGGTGAGTCTTTGGGCGATGTGCCTCTGAACCTGGTGATTACCTTGAACGGCTTTGAACGGCAGTACGT
>JBAPWQ010000200.1:0-7602 GCA_049283795.1 Desulfobacterales bacterium
TGGCGATGGATTTGTTCAGCCCGATGATGCCGTGTTTCGCGGCACAATAGTGGCCGCCCATGCCGAACCCGCGCTGACCGCCCACGGACGATATACTGACCACTTTCCCGCTGTGCTGGCCGATCATGTGGGGCAGCACAAAGTGACAGCACAGGTACATGCCTTTCAGGTGGGTGTCGATGACTTCATCCCACACGTCTTCCTCCATTTCCGCGATGGCCACCATGGAGGTGTTGCCGGCGTTGTTCACCAGGATGTCGATCTTCCCGAATTTTTCGACGACCTTTTTGACCATGGCTTCCACATCGGCGGCTTTACGAACGTCGCAGCGGATGCCGATGGCCTCGCGACCGAGCTCTTTGATGCCCGCGACTGCTTTGGCCATCGTGTCCGGTGTCGACATGTCGTAGGGGATGGTTTTCATATTGGCGCAGATATCGGCAATGGCAATATTGGCGCCCTCTTTGGCCATGCACCGCGCTGCGGCCAGGCCATTGCCCCGGGCCCCCCCGGTAACGATGGCCACTTTGCCTTCCAGTTTCATTCAATGACTCCTTTCTGTGAATAATCCCGCGTGGGGTATTTCTTGGCCGGCCTTGATTGCCCCGCAATCGATGGGGGCCCTCGATCGACCTTGAAGTCGGCGTCGTGCAATCCGGCAACCTTTTAGCGACGGCGCCCCGCAAAGCGCCTCCTCATCGGGTCGCCCCGAAACCTCCCGCATTGTTTCAGACCGTCTCGCGCAACCTTTCCAGATCAAACTTCTCGCCGATCTGCTGGAGACTGAAGTTGATTTCCTGCAGGTCGTCTTTCAGCGAATCGAGTCCGTACTCGCGAATCTGAAAATCAAGTTGCCCTTCCAGGCTGTACGTCAGGTGCAAGAGGTTGAGCAGGTGCACCCAATCCGGTCGATCGACCAGACGGTCGATATATTTGCCCATCAGGTCACCGGCTGCCAGTTCCGTCAGGCCCCATTCCAAGGTTTCACGACCGACTTTTTGCAGCATCACGCCCCTGAGGAGCACAGCGGTGCGGACTCCCAGGCGAGTGATGTCCTTGATCATTTCCTGGTCGGCTTGATTGAGATCCATCGCGGTCTCCTTAGGTCATCCGGACCTTCATCGTTTTGACATGTTTGATAATTTTTTCCAATTTGTCGTAAAATGGAACACAAAAGGCTTGGGCTGCGCCCGCTTCCTGGCATGCAGCCACCTTGCTTTGCATATCTTCAAATTCTTTTGTTAATTCCTCCATGTCTTCAGTGCCTTTTTGGGTCTTGAAATAGAGTTTTTTATCAAGTGGTTCGAGGTCGTCTGCCAGAGAAATCAGTTTTTCCTTCACGACATCAAATTGAGTCGTTTCAGCCACTTCACGAAATTTTTGGCACATTTCCCGAACGAGTTGGGTTCCGGTTTTTTCTTCACTCACGATAAGTTCTCCTTTTGTACAGGGTTTCGAGTTGCAGTTGTCTTGCGAGCTCACCACCGATCAATGCCGGTGGTAATGGTGCGGATGATTGCAGTCTTCGCCGTGCTCGTGGTGGTGATGCCCGGCACCGGGACACGGACGGCTTTCTTCCGGCGGCGCTTCGGGCACCACTTTGGGCGGCAGCTGCGTCCGCAAGGTGTCGGCGATCATGGTAAAGGCCTTGGCGGTGATGCTCTCCGGATGAAGGTTCACCACCGGCACGCCGCTATCGGCCGCCTCTGAAAACTGCGGGTCGATCGGTATCGAGCCCAAAAAAGGGATCTCCATCATCCGGGCCAGCTGTTTACCCTTGTCTCTGCCGAAGAGATAGACCGTGTCCCCACAACCACCGCAGACATACATGCTCATATTTTCTATGAGGCCTAAAACCTTAGCGCCCAGTGTCTGGGCGGCGTTGACGGCTTTGGAGCACACCAGGGTGGCCACTTCCTGGGGGGTGGTGACGATGATCGCACCATCCAGGTCGGGGATTGATTTTAGAATGGCAATCGGTTCGTCGCCCGTTCCCGGAGGAAGATCCACCAGCAGGAAATCCAGACCGCCCCATTTGGCGGAGGACAGCAGTTGTCGGATGGTGCGGCTCTTGGCCTGACCGCGCCACATCACCGGCGTCATGTCACCGGGCCAGAACAAGGCCACCGAAAGCGCCTTGATACCGTGTTCGGTCACAACCGGATCGAGCCAGAAGGCGCCGTTGAGCTTGGCCTCTTTTTTAATTCCCAACATTTTCGGTACGCTGGGACCGTGCAGGTCGGCATCGAAAATGCCCACTTTCAGGCCGGCCTTTTGCAAAGCCGCCGCCAGGTTCACCGTGGTGGCGGTTTTACCGACGCCGCCCTTGCCTGAAAGGACGGCGATCTTGTATTTGACGTGCTTTAAGGCTTCGGCGATGGCGCCTTCCTTGGCCAGTTGGTGCTGCTGTTTTTCTTTGAATTCCTCGCGGGTCAATTCCTCCATTGAATCCTCCTTGCCGGCGATACCGATTATGACAGGCGTCTGAGGTGATAATTTTGGCTGCCGACCCCCATGCGTTCGGCCTCCTGCAGCAGGGCCAAAACGTCGACCCCGCTGACCGCTGCCACTTCTGCACATCCCTCTTCCTGGATGATGTCCAGGCTGGCGCGATCGATGGCGACCGGGTCGTTTGAGGCCAGAAAGCCTTTGTTTGAAACCACCGGGTTGTGGCTGAAGGGGTAAAATTCCGGCTGCGGCGTCACGTCCCAAAGGTAGTTGATGAAAAAGGTGTTGCCTTCCACCGCCGCCTTGACCCCCAGATGACTTTCCAGGGCCCGGCGTTGGAAGGCACGCAGGTCGGGCAAGGGGGGTTTTTGTCCGTTAAAGATGTAAGGGTTTATTGATTTGAGCAGACGGGTGCGGGCGCGGCCGACCAGACAGTCGAATCCGCCGTTGATCAAAGCCCCGTTCAGCCCCACCAGAGGGTGCAGGGTCACGTGCGAGAGCACCCAGAGGGCATCGCTGCGGCAAACCGCCGTGCCCACTTCCACCCCGCCCAGTTCGGAATCGGACAGGTTGCAGGGGAACAGATCGCCCTCATCGCCACTGAACCCGCCGTTAATGACGAAATGGCCGCCCAGGGTTTCGTTGGAAAACCCCTGAGAGCTGGTTAATTTCATGAAAATGTTGCCCCGGGCTTGTTTCCAGTAGTCTATCAGTTTCAAGCCGTCGCAGACCACCGGGCGGGTATGCGTGGCCGCATAGGCGGCCTCGGCGACGGTTCGCACGAATTCGGGCCGCAGACCGTAATTGTACCCTTCCTCGGCCGTATTGATCTTCAGGGCCACCCGCATCCCTTCCGACAGGCCGGCGGTCGCCGCGGAAGATTCGATCAACCGCGCCAGTTTGTGCCTGACGGAGTTATCGAAGTGCATGCGTGTCGTATCTACCCAGATGACGTCGCTCATGGTGCTGCCTTCCGATCGAGGTTCGGGCATGGAAAACGGATGCGGGAGGGTGGAATCACCCTCCCGGGGTGCATTGCAATATTTATGCGGGTTTCTCGCCTTTGAACGGGTCGTACTTCTTCCACTCGTTGAAGGCCCACTCCTTCTCGTAGTCATTCCGGCGGAAAGGCATGACCTCGGTGGACAGGTCGTGTTTTCTGAACACTTCCCTCAGCCGGACGGTCGTGGGTTTGTGGTTGGCTATGCCGCCCTGGCGGATCTGCCACTTGGCGATGTGCTCGGGTGTCATCGGCGGCTCGTAGTTGGTGAGCTTGTACTTACGGGTGCCCAGGCCGATCTTTTCTCCGGCTGCCTGGGTAATGCGCGGGCTAAAGCCGTTGACGATACGGAAACGGTCGTCACCCGGCTTGCAGCCTTTCTCGTCGGCCACCGAACCGGGACTGACCGGCGCGTTGTCGATGGCATCCAGCGTGGCCTCCTCGACGGCAATCAGGTCCTTACCGGCGAAGATACCCACATCCGGTGCAATAGCCAGGCCGGCCCAGGGGAAGCAGTCGCACTCGGGCACGACGTCGATCGCGCAGTTGATGAAGCCGACCTTGCCGCGGTCAAAACACTTCAGCGCGCCCAGGGCGGCATCGGCGTGAGCGATCATGGCATTGGGGAAGTAATTGTCCTCAAAGCCTATGCCGGTCATTCCTGAAAAGAGACAGGTCACCTGACAGGAATAACACAACCGGCAGCGTTCGGGATACCAGATCTTGCCGTGTTCGGCAACCTTGTGAGCTTGGCGCGGGCAGGAATCATCGCACATCTTGTGGAACTTGCAGGCCTTGCCGGGGCATTTGTCGGTGAACTTGGGCCAGCCGATGGCGTCATGCGGATCGCCCCAGTGGGCCAGGTGCGTGATGTACTTGCCCCGTTTGGACTGGCAGCCGATGCCCAGCTGCTTCAGGATCCCGCCATACATGGTGATGGAATGCCCCCGGGCGTGGGCGAGAACGATCATGGCATCGGCCTCGGCGATGGCCCGTCCGATATAGGTTTCCTTGAGGATCAAGCCTTCGGGAATGTCGACCCGATAATCGTCTTCACCGGAATATCCGTCGGCGATGAGTACCGGGCACCCGAAGGTGGCGTCGGTATACCCGTGCCGGATGGCGCCTTCCATCTGATACTGCGAAATTGCCATGCTGTTGTACGTGTGGTATGAAAGCGTGGTGTCATTGACGACATATGGATGACCACCACAGGCCCTGACCTCCTCCACGATGGCGGCAATGTACTCCGGCCGCAGGACCGCCGTCCGGTTGTACTCGCCGTAGTGGATCTTGATGGCCACTTCATCGCCCTTCTTGATGCACTCGTTGAGTTTGGCTTCGTAAAAAAGGTCTTTTGTCTTGCAGATCATCGATTCGGTCCAGTTGGTGGCGTTGGCTTCGGCGAACCAGACCGGGGCGGGACCCGTTTCGGTGTAAGGTCCCCATTTTTTTTTGGAGGGATTCCAGCTCTTGGATTGGTAGGTGTCTCGCCCCCCTTGCACGGGGCCTTTCATTTCGTTCCACTTGGTGGGCTCGTACTTATGCTCGACCATTTAAAATTCCTCCTTCCGTTCCCGACGTGTAATGGTGTGCCCCCGCCTGCCGGTTGCCCGCGAAAATTTACATACCGGCCAGAAACCGTTCGGCAGGTGCCTTATTGAGAGGTTTTTCCAGCCGTCACCTCCTTTCCGTTCGGATTGCGATGCGTTGTCCCGCTCCTGAAGAATTAATAACCTTGTTGTGGAATCGTGGAGGCTCAGCAAACCGAAATTGCTGCCGAGACGACTGGCTGCATCCAGAAAAGGCCGTCAGTCAAGGATTGGGTAAACAACCGGCACCGCGAAACTCTATGCCGTTTGCAAACGGTGTGCCGCTCAGCGCGGGGGGGAACCATGCCCCTGCGGCGGGCACCGCACAATCCCTGGTTTGTCTATATATTTCAGTTAAATAGACTATAGGGCCGGGGCCGGTCGATTCTTTGGTCGACCCCGGTTGTCGATCGGCCTTGCGGATCGAACCGAGGTGAATGTTCACAGGATAACAGGTGCGGTAATGATAAGCTTCTGAATTTACATTACTTATTTTTCGATTCGAAGGGTGGGGTGAAAAGGGACAAACCACCACAGGGCAGCAGACCGTTCGGCCTCACGAAAATATTTTATATTTTTTTATTTTTTTATAAAGGGTCTTGCGGTTGATGCCCAGGACATTGGCGGCCTGGCTTTGGTTGCCGTCAGTCTCGGCCAGCACGCGCATGATGTGTTCCTTTTCGATATCCTCGAGGGTTTTAGAGGATGTGGACGGGACGGATTTCTGCATCGCGAAATGGGGGGGGAGATGGTCCCTGGTGATGATCTCGGAATCGGTCAGGATGTCAACTTTGTTAACGGCCGATTTGAGCTCCCGGATGTTGCCCGGCCAGGGATAGGAAATCAGAGTTTCGGCGGCTTCGGGTGAGATCTTCTTTACCGGGGTGCCATTTGCGCGGATGCTCAGGAAATGCCTCGCCAGCGGCAGAATATCCTCGGGTCGCTTTCTCAAGGGAGGAAGGGTTATGGAAATTTCGGCCATCCTGTAAAACAGGTCCGAACGGATTCGGCCTTGTGCAACCGCTTCTTCGATGGGCAGATTGGTGGCGAGCACCACCCGGGTATCGACTTGGATTTCTTTGGTTTCACCCACCCGCCGGATGCGGCTAGACTCCAGAAACCTCAGGAATTTTTTTTGTAAATCGAGATCGATATTGCCGATTTCATCCAGGAATAATGTGCCGCCGTGGCTCTTCTCCACCAGCCCGACCTTGGCCTCCATGGCTCCCGAAAATGACCCTTTTTTATGCCCGTACAATTCGCTTTCAACCAGATTCGGGGTCAGCAAGCCACAGTCGAGGGTGAGGAAAGGACCACTTTTTCTGGGGCTGTTACGGTGAATATAGTAGGCCAGCACATCCTTACCGGAACCGGTCTCACCCTGGATCAGGATCGTATTCTCGGTCGGGGCGATCCTTTTCACCAGTGCATAGACTTCCTGCATGGCCCGGCTGGGGCAAACCAGAAATTTCCCTTTGTCAACACTGCTGGCCGGGTCGCCGGGCGTCAAGGATTTCCCCTGCCCGTGACTGTCTCTCACCGCGTATTTTACCAGGGTGATGAGCTCCTCGAGCCTGAACGGCTTGGTGACGTAATCGCGGGCACCGAGCTTTATGGACTCTACCGCCGAATGTATATCGCCGTAACCGGTTATCATGATCACTTCAGACCTTGGATTTTTCCGCTTCAAAAGTTTGAGCGTCTCTATCCCGTTCATATTAGGCAGCTTCAGGTCCAGTAAGACCACATCATAATCCTGACCGTCCACGAACCCGAGGCCTTCCTCACCGCTCTTGGCGGTGGTGACGTCGAAACCCTCCAGCATGAATTCATTTCTGATCAGATGCCGAATGTTCTGTTCGTCGTCAATGGCCAGAATTTTCCCATGACTCATCGTCGAATCTCCTCTGGCACCGCAACGGACTCCGCTCCTGCCCCGTGCGGTTTAATTCAGGTGCAGCGGGAACCGCAGGGTAAAGGTTGCACCCTGGTCGACGTCGCTGCTGAACCGGATCTCCCCCTTGTGGTGTTGCACGATATTGTAGCAGATCGACAGATCGATGGGGTTGCCATCCCCGGTGGCCTTCGTCTGGCAGGTCGGATCGAAAATGTTGACATGGTAACGGTCGGGTCTGACGCATCCCGTGTGGGATATCCGTATTTCCGCCTTTTTGTCGTCACTCGAGGATGACAATTCCAGCGCACCGCCGTCCTCCATGCACACGAACGCATGATTGAAAAGATTCAAAAAGAGATGTTTCAGCTGCGATTCTTTCCCAATGACCGTGTCAAAGCCTTTTGTCAGTCGATTTTCGTATGAGATTTTTATTTTGCTGTCCTTGGCGTGCTGGCGGAAAATAGACACCGTATCCATGAGCAGACGGTCGATCTGCAGCGGCGCGAAATCATCTCCAGAAATGCGACTGAATTCTTGCAGTTTTTGAATGATGTTCTTGCAGCGATAGGCCTCGGCGTGGATGATCTCCAGGTACTCTCTGAAAGATTCCAGCTGCTTGCCGCAGTCTTCGCCCTGAAGATTCTTGAGCCGTTTGAGCAGGCCCT
>JBAPWQ010000201.1:0-4523 GCA_049283795.1 Desulfobacterales bacterium
GCGGTATAATCGACATGGCGGCGTTGCGGTAAAGCGGGTTGAGTTGCGTTAGATCGCAGCTCGTTCCACCGCCCATCACGTCTTCGAAAGCAAAGACGATGGTTCGGATGCCGCTCAGGATGATCGCAGCGTAACACATCAGGCAGGGCTCGAGCGTACTGAAGAGCACGATTTCATCCGGAGCGACATCCCTGCCGACCGCCACCAGGCGCCGCAGGGCGATCATTTCGGCATGGTCGACCTCATTGACGCCGGCGGCAGCGGTCCCCGTGCGCCGCCCCGCTGCCAGGATCCTTTCATCATGGACCAGAATGCACCCGACCGGAAACTCACCGGCGTCATACGCGGCTTGAGCCTGTTCGAGGGCCGCGGTCATGAAATGGGCATAGTCCATACGTTTACACTCAACTGTCACGGCGCTGCGGACCGCCGATCACAATGAAAATTCTGAACACATCAACGCCGGACACCCAACGTCCATCAGCGGATGATGAATAAGGTCTGCGGCCTTTTTCCCGGCCGCTCACAGGCGGCAGATCGTATCATCGCAGGGACAGGCGCCATCGACCTCGTAGGCATAGAGGATCCGTGATTCCACCTCGGCCCGGTGCGCAGAAACGGGTTCGAATGCCGCCGCTGCGAGTGTTGCCAGCAGTGCCGGCCTGTCCGGAAGTTCCTCCAGGCCGCGGCCGATGACGCGTCCGGTCGATCCGTCCAGTACATCGGCGTTCTCGCCGTTGGTGACCACGACGACCGGAACCTGATACGGTTCCAGCAGGCGCGAAGCCGCCAGGGCGGACCGGTGACGGGTGACGATCGAACCGGGCCCGAATCTCACGATCATGGACAGACGTTCCCCGAGCGTGACCACCAGATCGATTTTGAGCTCGGCGCGCTGCCGACCGGCGCGGGCGGTCAGCGGCCGGCGGGGGTGAACCTCGCTTTTCGCATAGCCTTTTTTCTCGATCAGCAAGCGGGCCAGGTTCTGGCGATAGCGCTCGTCGAGGGTATCGGCCAGGGTTTCACCGGTAATAAAATCGGTCAGTTCGCCGAGTATCAGGTGGTGGCCAGTCATAAATAATAGAACTCACCCCCGCGCCACCGCTAAGGATAGCGGCGGTTCGGGTCCGGTGGGCAGCGAGCGTTCCCGCGGTGCGATTTGAGCCGTGACCATCGATGCGACAGCCATTGGCTACTCCAATATCGGCCGGGAGTCAAGTCCGCGAACCTTATGCGGAGGCGGCGTTGCGCATCTCGGTTTGACCTTTACATGAACCCGTCATGTGGGATACAGGATGACTCTTGCATCGGGCCGGAGAAAACGCGTTGCGGGGCGCTCGAAAATCGATTCACTGCCGATAGATGTACGGTCAAGGGGTTGCATGCTGTCGATACGGGAGGAATTTGAAAACAGGGAACGCGGGTTCATGTCGCCCTTTGGCTGCCTGAGCATGGACTCGCGCGGCCGCCGGCGTCCCGAAACGCCCTGCCCGATTCGAACGGCGTTCCAGGTCGACCGCGACCGGATCGTTTATTCCAATGCCTTCCGGCGCCTGAAGCACAAAACCCAGGTGTTTCTCGCGCCGCTGGGCGATCAGTACCGGACCCGGTTGACCCACACGCTCGAGGTGGCGCAGATGGCGCGCAACATCGCCCGGGCCCTCAGGCTCAACGAGGACCTGGCCGAAGCCATTGCCCTCGGCCACGACCTGGGGCACACGCCTTTTGGACACGGCGGTGAAACCGCACTGAAGCAGGTCTACTCCGAGCACTTCACGCACAAAGCCCAGAGCCTGCGGGTGGTCGACGTGCTGGAGCGCAACGGCGACGGCCTGAACCTCACCTATGAAGTGCGCGACGGTATTCTCAAACATTCGAAAGGATACGGAAAGATCATTCCGGATGATCCGGGCGAGCTGGCGGTGACGGTCGAGGGCCGGATCGTGAGAATTGCCGACATCATGGCCTATCTGAACCACGACCTGGAAGACGCCATCCGCAGCGGCATCATCCTGGAGGAGCAGGTGCCGCAGACGTGCGGGCGCGTCCTCGGCCGCACCCACCCGGAGAGGGCCACGACCATGATCCGGGACGTGGTCTACAACAGCAGCGCCGTTGACGGAAGCTTCGTGCTGCGGATGAGTGACGGCGTCTCGGCTGCCATGACCAGCCTGCGCGAATTTTTGTATGAAAACGTGTATCGCTCCCCGCAGGTTCACAACGAATTCGTGAAGGCCAAAAAAATATTGATCGAACTTTACGGCTACTTTCTGAATCAGCCGGAGCTGCTGGCGCTGGAAGTGGCCAAGATCGGCATGGGAAACTGCAATCACAAGGACCAGCCGCTCGAACGGCGGGTGTGCGATTTCATCGCCAGCCTGACCGACAGCCATGCCATGGACCTCTACCAGCGGATTTTCTTTCCGTCGCCCCTTTTTTTCGAGCCCGGTGATCGTGCTGCCACAGAAAAATAACGACTTCCCGCCGGCGGAGCGCTGCGAGCGGCATCTTTGCCGGCTGGAAAAAGTCTATGCGGAAATGGACCGGTCTTTTAAAAGCGCCGCCGACCGCTATGGTTTCCAGTGCAACGGATGCACCGAGAGTTGCTGCCGGACGCTGTTTTATCATCACACCCTGATCGAGTTCCTGTATTTTTCGGCGGGGTTCCGGTCCCTGGAGCGCGGGGTGCAAATAACCTTGGCGGCAAGGGCCGAAGCGTTTGGCCGGGCCGTGCGGGCGACCGGTGAAAACGGATCTCCCCCGCGGCACATGTGCCCGGTCAACGAGGCCGGCCGCTGCCGGCTTTACGCCTTCCGACCGATGATCTGCCGGTTGCACGGCATCCCTAGCGACCTCGACCGGCCCGACGGCACGAGGCTGCAGACACCGGGATGTGCCGCATTTGCCGAACGCTGCGGACACCTGCCGCCGGTTGCCTTCGACCGCACCCCTTTTTATCGGGAACTCGCCGCTATCGAGCAGGACATGCGCCGTGACGTGCCGCCGGCCGGAAAAATAAAAATGACCGTGGCGGAAATGATTCTGGCGGTGTCATGAAAACCATCGACGAGAAGGACCTGAACGATCTGCCCGGAATGCGTCTGAAGCCCGGCGACAGCTTCTCTTTCAGCTGTCATCCGGGGATCGCCTGCTTCAACAAGTGCTGCCGCAACCTGAACCTGTTTTTGTACCCCTACGATGTCATCCGGCTCAAGGCCGCCCTCGGAATCGATTCGGACCGGTTTCTGGACCAATACGTGGACGTGGTCTTGCGGGACTTCAACTTTTTCCCCGATGTTCTGCTGCGCATGGCCGACAACGCCCAGCGCACCTGTCCTTTTTTGACCGATGGCGGCTGCGCCGTTTACCCCGACCGGCCCGACACCTGCCGCACGTTTCCGGTCGAGCAGGGCTTGTACTTCGATGCCGCTTCCGGTAAAAATCAGCCCCTTCACTTTTTCAGGCCCCCGGATTTCTGCCTCGGCCGGCATGAGGAAACCCGCTGGACCGTCGCCACCTGGGCCCGCGATCAGCAGGCCCTGGCTTACAACAAAATGACCACCCGCTGGGCCGAACTCAAACAGCTTTTCCAAGCGGATCCCTGGGGCGGCGAAGGGCCCGAGGGGCCGAAGGCGCGCATGGCCTTCATGGCGGCATACAACATCGATCGCTTTCGCGAATTCGTGTTTGCCAGCACCCTGTTGAAGCGCTACAAGCTCAAGGCGGCGCTCGTGAAGGAAATCCGCACGGACGATGCGGCCCTGCTGAAACTGGGATTCGACTGGATCAAGCTGTATGTCTGGGGAATACCCTCGCGCCGGATCCGGCCGCGATAGGGGGTAGACGGCGAAAGGCAAAAGGCAAAAAGCAAAAGGCAAAAGGCTAAAGGCGCAAGGCTAAAGGCAACGGTTGACGCCGGATTTCAGACGCTCTCGCAACCGTTCGTCTCTACGGAGTGGGAGTGCTGAGTTTCAAGTTTCAAATTAAAGGACCCCCGGAGGCATGGGTGGCACGCGATCGGCGCCCAACACGTAGCCGCCATCCAGCCGCAGGACGGCGCCGGTCATGAACGGGGCGTCTTCGACCATGAAAAGAACCGCCTTGACCACGTCCTCGATGGTGCCCGTTCTGGCCGCCAGGGTGTGGTCGATCAGGGCCCGCTTCTGAGCCGCGGAAAGCAGGCGCCAGCCGCGGGTGCCCCGTCCGTGACGGCTTTCGACGAATCCGAGCATGAGTTCGTTCACCCGGATTGCCGGGGCGCCCATGCGGGCCCAGGTTTCGGTCAGAAGGGAAATGCCGCGGTTGGCGGCCGCATAGCCGTCGTTGAAAACCGGACCCGCCGGCCCGGTGCGGCCGACGATGCCGGCGATGGAGGAAATGTTGATAACCACCCCGTCTCCGCCGGCCGCGAGGTGGGGCAGGGCCGCTTCGAAAATCCATCTTTTGGCCCGCAGGCAGGTTTCAATTTCCAGGTCCCACTGCGGCCGCGTATAGGGGCCGTGGACGATCGGCCAGCCCCCGCG
>JBAPWQ010000202.1:0-3607 GCA_049283795.1 Desulfobacterales bacterium
AAAAGGCCTTCCCCGTAAAGCAATTCCCTGGCGAGCCAGAGTGCTATACCCCCGGTAATGCTCAATTGAACCAGAGGAGATAGTCCGATTCCGAAAACAGTCGGCATTTCATTTGTATAAGACCATCGGTGGTAATGGTAGACCGATAGATATTCAATAGCGGCCGCCACCGCCAGGCCGATTGCGGTAAAAACAAGAAGCTGCACTTTCATAAATCGCTCTATCCAGAAAAGATTCCACCACAGGATGCTAACGCCAACATACAAACCGCAGACGATCAGGCCGTCCACGGACGAGACATAAAGCAGCATGGGAACGTAATTGGCGGCATCGAAGTCATGCCTCTGGTAAAGATAAACGGCATGCAGGGCTTCCCAAAAGAAATTAAGAAGAAAAGAAAAGCAGAAGATGGCAATTAGTATCACCCCGAGTTCAACAGCACTTCTGCTATGGACGATCGTCAATTGATCCATTCTCCGGACGGAGGCATGAGTTCAGTTTCTGTTCAGATATGACATGCGACCATTTAACTGGATCCACCTGATATCCTTTATTGCAATATACTTATTGAAGCGTCAAGTTCTATTCCCTGATGGTTATTGCAATATCAGACGTTTGCCCGAGCATACCCGCCGTTATGAACATTTACGGCCTTTTCAGTCACATTTACATCAACCTGGATGAGTCCGAAAACCACGAACTCCAGCCTTCTTTTTGCAGAGTGGATTTGCGCTGATGGTAGGTGGCTGCTTCCTACGCCTGGCGGTGTGCACGCGGCAGAGCCTTTCAGTCCGCAAGGTCCACTGCGTCAACCTTTTGTTCGGGTAAACAAAATTTTGGAGGACAATCAAGCAACGCCTTGCCGGGACCCAAAAAGCAAGCCCGGCACTTCTCGAAAGTGCCGGGCTTAAATGGTCCAATTTTAATGAAGTGGTGGAGACAGTCGCTTCACACCGGCTCACGCCGCCTGTGAGAGTCTGACCGCGCAGACCTTGTACTCCGGGATCTTGGAAACGGGATCGAGTGCGGCGTTGGTCAGACGGTTGGCGGCCGCCTGGGCGAAGTGGAAGGGAATGAAGACCGTTCCGTTCACCGCCTTGGGGGAGACCTGGATCCTGGCCTTGATCTTGCCGCGCCGGGAGGCGATCTCGACCTCGGCGCCGTCCGTCAGGTCGTAAAGGGCGGCGTCCTTGGGCGAAATCTCGACGAAGCACTCCGGGACCCGCTCGTTCAGGCCCGCGGTCTTCATGGTCATGGTGCCGGTGTGGTAGTGATAGAGCACGCGGCCGGTGGTCAGGTACAGCGGGTACTCGTCATCGGTGATTTCGGCCGGCGGCGTGTAGTCGATGGCGTGAAACTGCCCCCGCCCGCGCGTGAACTGTTCGCGGTGCAAAATCGGCGTCCCGGGGTGCTGGGGAGTCGGGCAGGGCCAGTGCAATCCCTCGACCGCGATGCGGTCGTAAGTAATTCCGGCATAGGACGGCGTGACCCGGGCGATTTCTTCGAAAATCGCGCGGCTGTCGGCATACGCCATGGGCGTTCCCATGCGGGTGGCGATGTCGCACAGGATCTGCCAGTCGTCCTTGCAGTCGCCGGGGGCCTCGACCGCCTTGCGGATCAGCTGCACCCGTCGTTCGGTGTTGGAGAAGGTGCCGTTCTTTTCGGCAAAGCAGCGCGACGGCAGCACCACGTCGGCCAGCTGGGCGGTCTCGGTCAGAAAAATGTCCTGCACCACCAGAAAATCGAGGTTTTTGATGGAGGCCTCGGCGTGGTTCAAATCGGGGTCCGACACCAGCGGGTTTTCCCCGATGATGTACAGCGCTTTGAGGTCGCCGTCGTGGGCTTTGGGCAGCATCTGGGTCACGGTCAGTCCGGGCTTCGTCGGCAGGTCCTTCACGCCCCAGGCCTCTTCCATCTTCTTGGCGATGGCCAGGTCGCTCACCGGCTGGTAGCCGGTATACACGTTGGGCAACCCGCCCATGTCGCAGGCCCCCTGAACGTTGTTCTGGCCGCGCAGGGGATTGACGCCGGTGCCGGGCCGGCCCATGTGGCCGCAGAGCATGGCCAGGTTGGCCAGGGACTTGACGTTGTCGGTCCCGTGGCTGTGCTGGGTGATGCCCATGCAGTAGAGGATGCTGGCGGCCTTGGCACCGGCATAGATCCGGGCGGCCGCAGCCAGCTCTTCACCGGCAATGCCGCTGATGCTCTCGACGTAGTCGGGCGTGTATTTCTCGACGATTTTCTTCAGTTCTTCGAAGCCCTCCGTACGGTTTTCAACGAACTTCTTGTCGTACAAATCTTCGGCGATGATCACGTGCATCATGCCGTTGATCCAGGCCACGTCCGAACCCAGGTTCTGGCGCAGCCACTTGTGGGCGAAGGTGGCCAGCTTGATGCGCCGGGGATCGACCAGGATCAGCTTGGCGCCCCGGTAGGAGACCGCGCGCTTGACGTGCCGGGAGAGGACCGGATGATTCTCGGTGGTGTTGGAGCCGGTCACCAGAATCACGTCGGCGTCCTCGATGTCGGCGATGGTGTTCGTCATGGCACCGCTTCCGAATGCTGCGGCCAGACCGGCCACGGTGGAGCTGTGTCAGAGACGCGCGCAGTGATCGATGTTGTTGGTCTTGAGAACCGCCCGCGCAAATTTGTTGGCGATGTAGTTCTCCTCGTTCGTGATGCGCGCGGAGGTCAGCACGCCGATACTGTCGGGTCCGTGGGCTTCCTTGATCCGGCCCAGCCGGTCCGCCACCAGATCCAGGGCCTCGTCCCAGCTCGCCGCGCGGAATTTTCCGTTTTCCTTGATGAGCGGCGCCGTCAGGCGTTCGGGTGAATGAATGAAATCGAAACCGAAGCGCCCCTTGACGCACAGCGATCCGTAATTGGGCGCCGTCTCCTCTACTCCGGTGACTTTGACCACCCGGTTGTCCTGAACGTGCAGGTGCATCTGGCAACCGACCCCGCAGTAACTGCAAGTCGTGCGGACTTGCCTGGTCTGCCAGGGCCGGACATTGTAGCGCACATCTTTTTCGACCAGGGCCCCCACCGGGCAGGCCTGGACGCATTCGCCGCAGAAGACGCAATCCGAATCTTTCAGCGGACGGTCGCCGGCGGCAACGATCTTGGTCCGTGCGCCGCGAAACCCGAAGTGGATGGCATTGTTGACCTGAATCTCGTTGCAGGCCTGAACGCAGCGCCCGCACTGGATACAGCGCGAAAAGTCGCGCACGATGAACGGGTTGACGGTTTCCATCGGATAGGGCGTGTCGGTGCCGGTAAAACGTTCGCCGGAAACCTGGTAGCGGTAGGCCAGGTCCTGCAGCCGGCAATCCCCCCAGACGGGGCACAGTTCCTGGCTGCCGTCGTCGCGTTGGACGCCCAGTTGAAATTGGGTCCAGTCCTGCCCGTCGGAACCGCGCACGGCGCAGTTGTGGTTGCCCGAGGACAGCAGGAGCTGCAGGATCAGCTGCCGGGCCTTGACGACCGCCGCTGTCTCCGTCTGCACGACCATGTTGTCTCCGGCCGGGGTGGAACAGGAGGGCAGCAGGCTGCGGGCGCCCTTTACCTCGACCACGCAGATGCGGCAGGCGCCGGTCGGAATGGCGCC
>JBAPWQ010000203.1:0-1602 GCA_049283795.1 Desulfobacterales bacterium
CCGGCGTTGCGCAGCGCCAGCTCGAAGCTCTGGAGCTTGTTGCGATGGTAGCCGAGGCCCTTGGTGAAAAACATTCGTTTGGGGATTAACTTGTCCAATTCAAAATGCCCTCCGCGTCTTTTTGGTACCCGGGTTTTAAAATAGGGGAGCAAAAATATCGACTTTGACGACGCTTGTCAACAAAACGCGGCGTCATGTCGAACAATCGGGCCGGCCCATGGCAGGCCCCAGCGGCGAGCGCCGTGGACAGGCCATGGGAGATACTCGACCATCGTCGCCGCCACGGTTGCGGTGGCTGTCTTAAAAAAACACCAGCCGCCGGTAGACGATAACGCCGAGAATCAACATGCCGAGCACCAGCAGGACCAGGAGCTGACCGGGGCTGAATTTTTTCACGATAACCGGGTGCCGGGACCCGTCACTCTGGACGATCCAGCCCGAAGGCCGTGTGCAGGACCCTGACGGCCAGTTCGGTGTATTTTTCCTCGATCACGCAGGAAATCCTGATTTCAGAGGTGCTGATCATGATGATGTTGACGTTTTCGCGGGCCAGGGCGTTGAACATGGTCGAGGCCACGCCGGAGTGATTGCGCATGCCCACTCCGACCACCGAAACCTTGGAGATGTCTTTGCCGCCGAATACTTCCTCGGCGCCGATTTGCCGGGCCACCTCACGTTCGATTTCCAGCGCGCGGGCGAAATCGGACCGCGGGACCGTGAAGGTCAGGTCGGTCTGGCCCCCGGCGCGGGTATTTTGAATGATCGTGTCCACGATAATATTGGCCGTGGAAATGGGCGTAAAGATCTTGGCTGCGATTCCGGGTTGGTCCGGGACCTTCTTCAAGGTGATGCGGGCCTGATCCTTGTCGTGCGTCACCGCGGTCACAATCAGCTTTTCCATGCCGGAATCTTCGTTCACCACCATTGTGCCCTCCTCTTCCTTAAAGGATGACCTGACGTGCACGGGAACATTGTATTTCTTGGCGAAGCCGACCGAACGGATCTGCAGCACCTTGGCGCCCAGGCTGGCCATATTCAGCATTTCGTCGTAGGAAACGACCGTCAGCTTGCGCGCGCGCGGACAGATATTCGGATCGGCGGTGTAAATGCCGTCGACGTCGGTGTAAATTTCACAGGTGTCGGCCTTCAAGGCGGCCGCGATGGCCACGGCCGAGGTGTCCGAGCCGCCGCGGCCCAGGGTGGTGATATTGCCGTCCGGGTCGCACCCCTGGAAGCCGGCCACCACCACGATGTTGCGTCCGGTCATCAGCCGCCGGATGCGGTCGGTGCCGATGTCCAGAATACGGGCGTTGCCGTAATCGCAGTCCGTGTGAACCTCGGCCTGGAACCCGAGCAGGGACCGTGCCGGGTAGCCCAGGGCGCACAGGGTCATCGACAGCAGCGCGGCCGTCGTCTGCTCGCCGGTGGCCAGCAGGACGTCCAGCTCGCGCTTTTCGGGCTTTTCGCTGATCTGCCCCGACATCTTCAGCAGCCCGTCGGTGACGCCGGCCATGGCCGAGATGACCACCACCACGTCGTTGCCCTCATCGAAGGTTTTCGCCACCCGCCGGGCCACATTGCGGATGCGTTCCAGGTCCGCGA
>JBAPWQ010000204.1:0-5810 GCA_049283795.1 Desulfobacterales bacterium
AAGCCAAGCTGATTGCGACCAGCGACATCGTCTTCGACTCACGCTCCTACTTGAAGTGCCGCTTCGGCTGCAACCGGTGGGGCAAATATTGGACCTGTCCGCCGCACCTCGACATTTCACCCGCGAAATTCATGGAGGCCTTCGATCAGTACACATCGGCCATTATCGTCAAGACCACCGATCCCGCCAAGGGCCAGGAGGTCACGGTGGCACTGGAGAAGGCGGCCATGATGAGCGCGGGGTGCATGTTCGCTTTCGCGATGGTTCTCTGTGTCCAGTGCGAGGAATGCGCCTGCCCCGACCCGTGCCGCTATCCTCATCTGGCGCGCCCGTCGATGGATGCCTATGGGATCGATATCGGTAAAACCGTCGAACCGTTGGGGTTCAAAGTCGAATTCGACCGGGACGGAAAATTGCTTCCCGCCTGGTACAGTATGGTGCTTCTGGATTGAGAAGGAGAGGGCTGCCGTGTCTGTCGGCGTTATCTGTTGTCGCGTGCTCGAAAAAGAGGTCCGGGCGGTTATCCGCGGAGTACCGGAAGTCACGTGCCTGGAGGTCATGGAGTGGGGCCTTCACATCCAGCCCGAGCGGCTGCTCGAAGAGGTCGGCCGGCGCATCCGTTCGATCGAAGGCCGGGTGGATGCCGTGATGCTGGGTTACGGACGCTGCCAGGCGCTGGACAGACTGCCGTCTGATTTTGCGGTCCCGGTCCTGTGTCCCGAGGGCGAAGACTGCATCGGCGTTCTGCTGGGCCAGCAGCGGTACGAGCGGGAGCTGATGCAAAAAGCCGGGACCTGGTTCCTGACGCCCGGCTGGACCGAACTCGGCATGGAGTTCATATTCCAGCAGCTCCAGCTCGAGAACCTGGCCGAAAAAGGCCTGGACCCGATGGCGGTGGCGCATCGCATGTTACGTGAGTTTACCCGGTCACTTTATATCGACATGCAATTGGAAAACGGGTCCGAACTGTGGGAAAAGGCCCGCGCGATTTCCAGCGAGTTCAACATGCGGCTGGAGAAAACCGAGGGGTCTCTGGAACGATTGATCGAGACCCTCGGCCGTGCAATCGATGTTTCCCCGCAATGCAAATGACCGCTCGTCATTTGCCGATCGATTTCATCCAGCTCTGGCCAAAATCGGCGAACGGACGAATATCTTCAATCTCCAACGCGACATAGGCATGAATCATCTTGTTGGCGATTTCGGCGCCGACCTTCTGGGCGATCTGGGCCCTGACTTCATCGAGTTTTCTGCCCGACGTCTGATGGTCGGTCATCTTCAGGTAAACCCGCACCCCTTTCCACTGCGCCGGCGATTCACCGGGTTCCATGATCATGAAGACCGCATTCGGATTTTCCTTGAGATTGGAAAACGTGCGGTTGTTTCCCATCCCGATGACGACCGTTTTCTCGTCCGTCATGTGGGCCGACCCGAAATAGGCCACATCGACCTTGCCATCCTTGCCGGCTGAACTGAGGGTGCCCAGGCGCGGCTGCTTGTTGAAATACTCCATTAATTCCTTAGACATGGGGGCATCTCCTTTTCTGAAAAGAAAAACTGGTGGGTGAGAAAATCCTCGGTCTTTCAGTGTCAATATAGGGACAACCAACGGTGATTTCAACCAGGAAACCATCGTAACACGGCCGCCAAAGCGACGAGCGCCTGGTGCCGGATGATCTATTCGATAAGCACCAGCGCAAAGAAATTCCATTTTCGACCACGATGGAGTCGGTATCGATCAGTTTTGTCTTTTCAGCGCCCAACAGGATCGCCCGTTGCAGCAAGGTATCTATTTTCGAAGACATCTTCGTGGAAGAGCCCTCAGCGTCAGGTGGCACATGTTTGGCGTTGGTTTTCGACGACGCACTAGTTTTCCGGTTCTGCAGACCTGGTTTTCGGGCACGCACCAGCATGCCCCTGGTTTTAGGAGAGCTGTTGAAGCCCGTTTCACCGGCCGAAGCGACCTCCACGAAGCCGGTTGTTCTCAAGTCTGCCAGAAAATCCATTTCCGGTACGGCGCCGCCCTCTCACTGGAACCAGCTCCGCAGCCTGGCCTGCAGGTCTTTTTGGGTCGGTCCCACCAGAAACTGATCGGCGACAAAAAACCAGCCGCCCGGCTTCAGGAGCCTGAACACCGCCTCCATGACCTCTTTTTTTTCCGGGATGAGGTTAAGCGCCCCGTTTGAAGTAACGGCATCGAAGCTTTCATCGAGGCCGGTCAGGTCCTGGATGCGGTCCAGTTGAAAAACGACATTTTCAGCGCCGACTTCCTTTTTGTTGGCTTGCGCGCGGTCAATCATCTCCGGTGTGATGTCGATCCCCACGACCCGGCCAGCCGGGCCGACGAGTTTAGCGGCGACCAGAGCGTCCACGCCGGCGCCGCAACCGATATCGAGGAGGTGGGAGCCGGCGGGGATGTCCCCCAGTGAAAACGGGTTGCCGACACCGCAGAAGCTGCCGGCGACGGCTTCCGGAAAATCCGCAACCAGCGCCGCATCATAGTTCAATTGCTCGAGCCCGGCGCGGCCGGTGGGGTATTTGAACTGCCCCTCGGCACTGACGGCCACTTTCGCGTACTTGTCGCGGATGCCGGCCTGGATTTGCTCGAGGTCTTTAGTGTTCAAACCGGAAGACATTTCTCCCCTCCTTTAAAAATTAAACACCTTGCCCTCGGCAATCAGATCGATCAGATGCGGGGCACCGTCCAGCAGCATGTTAGGGAAAAAATTGGCCTCGTCAACCTGACGGGCGGCTGCACACGGCGGTCAGACCCCGATGGGAATGTCGTTTTCCAGAAGGTACGGGAAATAGTCGTCCGGACAATCCCCGACTATGGTCTTTTCCTTGAAATTCCGAGTCTTGTCGGCCCAACGCGTGCCGTCCTCGATGAAGAAGATATCGACCCGGTGCCCTTTTTCGTGAGTGAACTTGGCGAATTGAAAACATCGCGTGGCCAGGTTGACGTCGTTTTTGCTGAGCGTGTAGACGAAATTTGCCATTTTTTGCCTCCCTCAAGTTTGTTGATCCGTTATGGACAGTCGATTGCAGCTATTTTGGCACTGGTGACCCGGTCAGTCACTAGCTGCCCGCCCGCGTTGTGCTCTTTATTTTTTTATCGATATGCTGCGGTAACGCGTCTTTTTTTTCAGTTCGTCCATCAACCGGTTCTCGTCGATTTTTTTGGCATCGTATTTTACCCGTGCTTCACGCCGCAGGGCATTGACTTCGTAGCTTACAACTCCGGCGATCCCGTCCAGGGCCGCTGTGACAAGCGTCTCTCAGGACGGTCAATTTAAGTTTGGGATGTCGACCAAGACATCTTTTTCTTCGATTTCACTCATTCAAATCCTCCTTTCAAATAAGATCAAGCACTGCAGATAACGCCGCCGGTTGCGGCAAATCTCAAAATCCGGGATTTACCTCATCACATCGCTCGCTTGGCGAACCGCCGTCACCAGCGACTCCATGTCCGGAATGGTATCGAAGGCGATCTGCTCGTTGATGACAAGCGATGGAACAGCCGGCAGGCGGCCGCAGATCCGGCCCAGTTCGGCCTGCCGTTCCACCCCCGCGCGTGAGCCGACATCGACCACTTCCCACGTCAGGGCGCCGTCTTCGAATTCCGGCCGGATCTCTTCCAACATGGCGACGGCAAGGTCGCACAGCATGCAGCCCTTCTTTTTGGCCACGATTTCAACCCGTACCTGCCGTGGGGTTTTTGCCATAGCGGAACCTCCATTGCCTCTTTAAGGTCAAGGCCCGTATCGGTCGGCTATAGGCTTCAGGATAAAGATTTTGGCTGCTGATGTCGGTTGTCGGCGTATTACACTAGCAGCCTTCTCCCTCTGGCCTTGAAAAAATCATTATCTTGAAGCCTATAGTGCAGAACGGCTGATGGCGGTTAAATTTTTTGCCCGCCGATACCGGAGTAAACGGCCTTGCACATGCCGGAGACGCCGCCCTTGATTCCTTCGGGATTCTTGAATCCCTCCGTGTTTCTGAGAGCCTCGAGGTAGGTTTCCGCCGCGACCAACGAACGCAGGGCGCCATCGATGTCGTCCACCGGCTCGATCCGAAACAGCCACCCCTTGTCGTATGGATCCCGGCCGGCCAATTCCGGATTTTCCTTCACGATCCTGTTGAAGCGAATAGTGCCGGCAACGGGCGTGTCGAGGTAAAGGATCTTGCCGGTGATGGCAAATGCGACCGATTCCCCCGCCCGAACCGGTTGCCCCTCCGCCATCAGCCAATCGATATCTCTTATCCCGCCCATCAAAACCAGCGCCGGTTGCGTCAGCCCGAAGACGATGGCTTGATCCTGCTGCCGGCCCCACAGGCCCTGTTCGGGGACATAGCGCCGGTCTTCGGGGATTTCCACTCTGTTACCAAGAAATTTTTCAATGACGGCCATATGATGATTCTCCTGGCTGCTTGTTTTGTCAAACATTTATAGTCTTCCAACAATTTCGCCGCTGTTCGCTATGGGCTGACACCTGAAGTTTCAAATCGCATTCATCCGTTACCCTGGACCTTAAACCCTGGACCTTTGACCCTCATGGGCGTTCAATTTGCGTCGCTCGGGGCCACACCGTTCGCGACACTTCACAGATGACACGACACTCTGGCCTATGTCATCCCTTGAACAATTTGGTGAAAAATCCTTTGCCTTCTAATTTCGGCGGCGGCAGGCCCAGTTGGCGGCAAATGGCGGATTCGATGTCACTTTGAGCCGCGTCCGATCCTTCGGCCACGATCTCGTCGCCCACCATTACGGCCGGAGCCACCGGCAGATCCAATTCGAAATAATCATCGGTCAGGTAGTCGGATTTCGGTTTCGACATGACCTCGATATCGATGTCATATTTTTTTCCCAGCACGGGGATCATTTGATTGAAGTGCTTTCAGGGCTTACCGTTGGGTTCGTTCAGGAAAAAGCGCACCTTGAGCATGGTTAACCTCCGGAGTCGTTTTTTGTGAGCGCTGTCATTCGGCCTGCAAACCGATCGGCGGGCAGAAAATCCACGAGTCGCAGATCGTGTCTTTCACGGCCGTCCGGTCCGATGAAGACAACCGTCGGCACGCCCTTGACGGCATACCGCTTGAGCAAGCTCTCGCTGAGTGCATTCCCGGCCCGTGTCAGATCCACTTTGACCATGATAAACTCATCGTGCGCCAGAGCCACGATTTTCGAATCGTGAAATGTCTTTTGGTCGAGTTCGACACAGGGCGTGCACCAGTCGGCATAGAAATCGATGATAACCGGCTTGCCGGTCCGGCGGGCAGCTTCCAGCAAGTCGTCTGAATAAGGCTGCCACGTCACACCGGGTCCCCGAATTACCCAGCCGCCGATGAGCACGACCGCCAGCACGAGTCCGGCCGTACCGACGGCGGCCCTTATCCAGGCGAATATGCTGGACCGGGCCGTCACCCTGGCGAGCCATCCCAGGTGAAGCCCGGCCGCAGCGGCGACAAGTGACAACATAACCGTATACGCGCCCCCGGGGAGCACTGCCCGCAGGTAATAGGCCGCCATGCCCACCAGGACCCAGCCCATCAATTTTCGCACCCACAGCATCCATTCCCCGCTGCGGGGCAGTCGTTCAAGCTGACCGGAAAACAGCGCCAGTGCAAACAGGGGCAGCCCCAGCCCGAGGCTCAGCGTAAAAAAAACGACGAAGCCCAGCCCGGCGCTTCCCAACCCGGCCACCCAGGTCAGCAGCCCCAGCACAAAGGGTCCGATGCAGGGTGCGGCCACAACCCCCATGGTCAGGCCCATGAACAGGCTGCCGAAGTAGCCGGCGTAACTTTTC
>JBAPWQ010000205.1:0-15061 GCA_049283795.1 Desulfobacterales bacterium
ATTTAAAACGGGCTTTTTTTAATGGATTCGCCGGGTCTTGTCAAACGGAGGTCACGCCGGGGCGTGTGATTGTTGACAGGGATGCCTGTTTCTGCTAGCACGTGTCGGTTATTTATTATATATGACAGCGGCCGAAAGCCGTAATGACCTTCATCCCGGACCTTCAAACCCGGAACCTCCGAACCTTTACCGGAAACCCCACAGGGAGCTTTTATGGCCTCACTCGACGAACAGATCCTCAAGGCAGCCAAAGAGATCGTGGTGAAATTCATAGAAACCGGTCGACTCTCCCCCAGCGGTTTCGGTGAAACCTTTAAAAGCGTCTACCGCACGATCGAAAAGACCGTCCAGGGGAAAAAACCGCCGGGGGGGAAACCGCCGGCGGGGATGGAACCGCCGAAAGCGGCCAAACAGTAGTGTCCATCCGTAAATGGCCCTTTTCCGCAATTCCGGCGTCAGTCGGCGCAATCCCTTATGCGGGATGCAGCCGTATGCCTCCGCGCATATCCACCGCTTTCCTTGAACTTGCGGAAAAGTGCACATTTCCGGATCGGAAACCGAGCCGTGTCAACCGACACCAGCAGCCAAAACCTTTATCTTGAAGCCTATAGTAGGCCGGGTCATTCGACGACCCACACGGTGCAGTTCTGGGCGTGATTGACGATTTTACTTGAAATGCTGCCGAACAAAAACTCTTCGCTGCGCGACAGGCCCTGGCGGCCGACGACGATCGTGCTGTACTTCAGCTGGTCCCGTTCTTCGAGAATGCACCTGGCCATCGACGGACAATTGCGTAACGTCGACCGCACCCGCACGGCGGCGGCATCGAAACCGGCCGCCATCAGTTTCCTGCGACAGGAATCGAGCAGCTTGTCGATTCTGGCACGATAATTCTTCAGCCAGTGTTCGCGGTCTTCAGCCGTCGGGAAGTAGTCTTCCTCCGGGTCCGGTATCACGTGCAGCAAGGTGACGTTGAACCCCGGAATGCCGCCCAGAAGCTGGCCCACGTAGTCGACCGCCCGCTGCGCGTTTTCCGATTCGTCGACCGCAATCAGGATGTTGCGGTTGATGTGCTGGTGTTCCATGGCCGTTGCCTCCGTGCGTCACAGTTGCGCCCTGTAGGTGTTAAGGTCTTCGAGCAGCTGACCCGTCTGCTCGTAAAACCACCGCGCTCCCTTCGAAAAATGGAGCAGCACCCGGTTCAGGCTGTCGGGAATGTAGGGGTATATTTTTTTCAGGTTGGCCACCCGGTTGTGAAAAACGATGTTCAGGTCCTCCTCGTGCAGGCGGGCGAGGGCCGGCTCGTTGCGGGACTTCAGCTCGTGCAGGTTCGCATCACCCTTGCCGACCAGGAACATCAGCACGTTGCCGAGCCCGAAGAGGTCGTAGCCGTAAATGTTTTCGCGGTGGCGGTAATTGTAGTCGAAATCGATCCAGCGGTAGTTCCCGTCCGGGCGCTCGACCAGGATGTGGTCGCGCCGGATATCGCCGTGCTTTTCACCGTTTTCGTGCAGGAAGCGGATGCCGTCGATGCAGGCCGTGAAGCGTTCCAGAATGCCGGGGAAGTGTTCGAAAAAATAGGTGTGGTGATCGGCGGCCAGGTTTTCGATGTGGGCGGCCAGGGACGGGCCGTAAACATAATCGAGGATCCGCACCAGGTTGCCCTTTTCGTCCTCGACCGACGAGCCGTGCATGAAGTTGGCATGCCCGGCCACGAGTTTCAGGATGCGGGCCTCTTTTTTCGGACTGCGGAAACACTCGAACTCGATGCCGCCCACGCGGGCGACGAACTTTTCATAGAACACGAGCTTGATGATCTTCATCTCCCCGCTGCGCAGATCGATCGCCCGCTTGACCCAGTGCTTGACCTCGTCATCCAGCCCGAACCGCCCTTCCCTGGCATTTTGCCGCACGAGAAACGGCTGGCCGCCGAGAAGAACCACATCGTTGTAGTGCACCTGGAAAAAATCGCTCGTGTCGGTGTGGATGCGAAGCGGCCCGCCCTCCGCGATGCCGGGCACCCAACGCAGCGCCAGCCGGTTGACCTCCGCGCGGGCCTGCTCGGTCACCGTCCAGGCGCCCCCGGCCGTATCCGCCTCGGTGGCCGGTGCCGACGGCGGCAGACGATCGGTCGCCTCATCGCTTCGGCCCGCAGCGGCACTCCCGTCACCTCGTCGGCGCTCGGTATCCATTCGTGACTTCTCCTGTTCTTGCATAGAACTATTCTGTATTTCTTACGGCGGGGCTTAATGGACTTCGGCCCAATTCGCGCCCCAGGCCATGTTGACCTTCAGCGGCACCTTGAGTTCCCACACGCCCTCCATGATCGAGCGGATCAGCTCCTTCACCGGCTCGAGTTCGGCGGGCGGCACCTCGAACACCAGCTCGTCATGCACCGACAGGAGCATGGCGGTGTCGTAGTGGCGCTCCCACAGGGCCGCATCGATCCTGATCATCGCGATTTTGATCAGATCGGCGGCTGATCCCTGAATGGGCGTGTTGACGGCGGTGCGCTCCGCAAACTGACGAATGGCGGCGTTGGGGCTGCGAATGTCCGGCAGCAGCCGGATGCGGCCGAGCAGGGTGCTGGTGCGCATGCTGGCGGCGGCCTCCCTGATGGTGCGCTCCACGAACCGCTGCACGCCCTCGTAGCGGGCGAAGTAGTTGTCGATGTAGACCTTGGCCATCTTCTGGCTGATCTCGAGCTGCCGCGCCAGGCCGAAAGGGCTCATGCCGTAAACGATGCCGAAATTGATCGCCTTGGCCTGGCGGCGCAGTTCGGGGGTCACCGCCGCGGTGGCCACCTGGAACACCTCGGCCGCCGTGCGCGTGTGAATGTCCTCCTCGTCCTTGAACGCCTGAATCAGACGCTCGTCGCCCGAACAATGCGCCAGCAGGCGCAGCTCGACCTGCGAGTAGTCGGCCGAGAGCATCAGCCAGCCGGGGCTGGGCACGAAGGCGCGGCGGATTTCGCGGCCCTCTTCCGTGCGCACCGGGATATTCTGCAGATTGGGATCGGAGCTGCTCAGGCGCCCGGTCGCGGTGACGGTCTGGTTGAAGGAGGTGTGAATGCGGCCGGTGTGCGGGTTGATCAGCTGGACCAGGGCATCGGCATAGGTCGATTTGAGCTTGGAGAGGGTGCGGTGCTCGAGCACCAGGGCCGGCAGTTCGTGGACCCGCGCCAGGGTGGTCAGGACATCGACATCGGTCGAATAACCGGTGCGCTTCTTGGTCTTTTTCTGCACCGGCAGTTTGAGTTTTTCAAAAAGGATGTAGCCCATCTGCTGGGGGGAGTTGATGTTGAACGGCTCTCCGGCCAGCGTGCAGATGGCGCGCTCCAGGTGCACGAGCCGCTGCTCGCAGGATGCCGACAGCTCCCGCAGCTTGTCCGGGTCGACAGCCAGCCCCCGCTGCTCCATGCGCACCAGAACGGGAACCAACGGCATTTCAACCGTGTGGAACAAATCGGTCAGCCCGATTTGCGCCAGCTCGCGATCCAGGATCTCCTGGGCCATCAAGGTCACATCGGCATCCTCGCAGGCATAGGGCACGGCCTTGGCCAGGGAGACCTCGGCGAAGCAGGTCATCCCCTTGTCGAGGACCTCCTTGAAGGTGGTCGTCTTGTGATTCAGAAAGTCGAGCGCGATCTGGTCCAGGTTGTGCGCCCGCTTGGTCGGGTTGATCAGGTAGGACGCCAGCATGGTGTCGAAATAAACGCCCCGGAGCGTAATGCCGCAATTGGCGAGGACGATCCAGTCGTACTTGATGTTCTGGCCGATCTTCTTGATCTCCGGGTCTTCCAGCACCGGCCTCAATATCCGCAGGACCTCCGCGCGCTCGAGCTGCTTCCCTGCGTCACGGCAGGTGTGAGCGCAGGGGATATAAAACGCCTGATGGCCGCGCACGGCCAGGGACAGCCCGACCAGTTCGGCCCGCATAGGGTCCAGGGACGTCGTCTCGGTGTCGATGGCGACCGTTCCGGCCGCTTGCACGTCCCGCACCAGTTCCTGCAGCGCGGAGGGGTCCAGCACCGCCCGATAGTCTTTTTTACAGGGTTTTTGCGTGCGCGCGAAGCTTTGCTGCAGCTGGTTGAACTCGAGCTGTTGAAACAATTGTGAGAGCGCATCGGCGTCGGGTTCGGTCAGCCGGTAGCGCTCCGGTTCGAAAGCAACGGGGGCGCCGGCATCTATTCTAACCAGGTCCCGGCTCAAAAACGCCTGTTCGCGGTAACGGGTGAGGTTCTCCTTTTGTTTCTTCCCGCTGACCCGATCGATGTTCTCGTACAGGGCTTCCAGGCTGCCGTAAGCCTTGATCAGCTGCAGGGCGGTCTTGGGCCCGATTCCGGGCACGCCGGGGATGTTGTCGGATGTGTCTCCGCTCAGGCCCATGACATCGACCATCTGGGCCGGCGATACATCGAACTTGGCGCGGATGGCGGCCGTATCGATAATCTCGTCCTTCATCGGGTCCCAGATGGTGGCGCTGGCTGTGACAAGCTGGACGAAGTCCTTGTCGCCGGTCACCATCACAACATCGAAGCCGGCCGCCTCGGCCAGCCGGGACAGGGTGCCGATCAGATCGTCGGCCTCGTAGCCCGCCTTTTCGATGACCGGCAGGTTGAAGCCCTTCGTGACCTCTTTGATGAAGGGAATCTGCATCGCCAGCTCATCGGGCATCGGCGGACGATTGGCCTTGTACTGCCGGTACATGTCGTGCCGGAAGGTCGGTCCCTTGGCATCGAAGAGCATCACGGCATAGGCCGGCGACCGGTCCTGGATGAGTTTTATCAGTATGCGTGTAAAACCGAAAACGGCGTTGGTGGGCATGCCCTTGGAGTTCGACAGACCGCGAATGGCATGATAGGCGCGGTGGATATAGGCACTGCCGTCGATCAGGTAAAGTGTCGGTCGTGGCTGCATGGGTCTCCTGGATGTCCTTTTGCCGCGGCCCGGCGCCTTGCCGAGGCTGTCCTGTGCCGGCACCAACTGCCGGCCCGAGACCTTCTCATATCACCCTCGACCCCAAACGGCAAGGCGGCCCGGACCGCCGGCAGCGAAGCGGGCGACTGCTAAGCTGGAATGCCTTTCGGGTCGGTTGAGTCGGTTAGGTCTGTTGGGTCGGTTGGGTCCTTTGGGTCTGTTGGGTCTATTTGAGTCACAGTCTTTGTCTTTTTTCCCGAGCAGCTCCGCTGCGTTTCATAAATTTTTTTCCAAAAAAATTTATTTTGGGTCGGTTGAGTCGGTGAATCGGATAGATTTAGGTTTCTGGGGATTATCACGTGCCACCGATCGCCCAATTTCGTAGGGGCGGGCCTGTGTGCCCGCCCTTCCTGTCGATTCGTCTCCGATCGTGCAAGCACCCGCCTTCCGGCCAAGGGTGCGTTGGGTCTATTTGAGTCACAGTCTTTGTCTTTTTTCCCGAGCAGCTCCGCTGCGTTTCATAAATTTTTTTCCAAAAAAATTTATTTTGGGTCAGTTGGGCCGGTTGGGTTGGTGAAAAGCGCGTGGCCGATTTTATCGGATGAGCGCTGGTGTCGGGGTCGTTTTCAAACCATATCCTGGGCAGGGGCAGGCGCGCCGCGTCCCTGCCGTACGTCGGCCGCAAAAACGAAAGCGCCTCTTGACGAGGCTGGCCGCCGTGTCGATAATGGCGAAAATATGGACACTTTCATAAACCCGCACCCGCTGTCCGCAAGGGGTCCCCGAGATGTGATTCGGCGCGTCGGATGGATAAAAATAAAAAAAATCAACGTGACCATGCCTCCATGACACCGCCGGCCTCCAAAACCGGCGCCTATCGCCGCCGCCGCGAGAAAGAGGCGGTGTGCCACTGCTGCGGGGCGACCTTTTCCTTCTGCTGGCGGTGCCGCTGCGGATTCAGGATTTGTCAGGCGTGCATGCTGGAAAATTTTTGGGGAATGTCGTGCAACGGCATCACGTGGCAGTGCCCGGATTGCGGCGATCAGAACGGCCTGGGCAATCAGTGACGGGCCAGGATGTCGGCGACCTGATCCAGGCGCTCGATGTGAAAATCGGCCGGCAGCCGTTGGTTGGCGTAGGCGATGAAGGCCACCCCGGCCGCCGCGGCCGCGGCCGCATCCAGCTCGGAGTCCCCGATGAAAACGGCCTGGGCGGGGGTCAGCGCGAAATGATCGAGAATCCGGTCGAGTTGATCCGGGTGCGGCTTGGGCCGGGCGACGTCCAGGGCGGTCACCACCAGGTCGAAGAGACCCTCGAGCCCGTGCGTGCGGAGCACGCGGTTCATGGTGTCCGTGCGGTTGGTGGCCACTGCCGTATGGTAGCGCGGCTTCAACCGCCGCAGCAGCGGCTTTAAGCCCGGTTCTATCTCCATGGCCTGCAGAAAGGGCAGATAGTTCATCTGCGTGCGCAGGACGCCGGCTTCCGCCAGCTCGGCCGCGTCGTCGAACAGGTGCGCCAGGGCCTCGTCGACCGTGTGCATGTGGGCATAGGCGAACTGCTCGGAGGTCATGCCGGGCTTGCCGAAATGGTGCAGGATATGATCGTAATAGGCCGTGTTGGCCTTGACCGTGTCGAACATGACCCCGTCACAGTCGAAGACCACCGCCTTCACCTCGTTTTGACGCCCTGTGTTAGGCATATAACATCTTGAAATTTATAAAATATATTGAAATAATGCAGTTTTAGCGGTACAGGTTTTGTGCTGCCTACACGGAAAGATGGAATGTTGGAATTATGGGAAAATGGTCCAAATATTCCATTACTCCATTACTCCATCATTCCAATTGTGAGCGCAGCGAACTAAGTTCTGTCTCCTTGCGCCGCAACGATCATCAACCCCCGGCAGACCAGTTCTCAATTCACTTTCGGTGCCTCCGCAGCGCTGATCTTGCCATAGACCTGAATGCTGAGCCTGGGTTTGACGGGGCTGTCGGTCTCCAGAAAGATGGTGTCGTAATAGCGGCCGGCTTCCTTTTTCAGGTTTTCCACCTTGAGCAGGTACGCGCCGCCCGGCTTCTTATCTTCGGCGGTCAGCTCGTAGCGGATGTCGCGTCCGATCTGGGCCTTGGCCTCCAGGATTTTGAACGGATAGCTGCTCTCCGGTACGATCCGGACGGTCTCCGCAAGGGGTTCGCCGGCCTTGCCGAAAAGCCGGACGTTGTTCGGCGTTATGGTCGCGAAACTCTTTACCGCTCCGCTGATGGTCAACTGGGTATCGGGGTTTTTGGGGTCTGTGGTCAGGACCCGCACGGTTTTGTGAAGGGGCTTGCCGCCGTAGCCGTTGGTGTCGACCTTGATCGTTATCTTTCCCTCGCCGCCGGCGGGGATCTGTCTCGTAAAAGAGACCGCCGTGCACCCTCAGCCGGTCTTGACCTCCTTGATGTCGAGCTGAGCCGTGCCGGTGTTTTTGACGATAAAATCGTGCTGGACCTCCGTGCCGTCGGCCACGGCTTCGAACTCGAATTCGGTCGCCGGGAAAACCGCCACGGGAAACAGGTCGCGGGTCTTGGTGATTTCGATGCGGTCATTGGGAGTCGTGGCGTCCGTTGTTGCGGCCGCCACCACCCGGACACTGCCCAGGCCGGCGTAGCCGATCCGGCTGGCGTCGATCCCCTGGGCAACGAGCCAGTTGAAGACCGCCAGCGCCCGGTTGCGCGAAAGCTTGGCGTCGGCAGCGACGCCGCCCGATGCGGCCGTATGGCCTTCGACGACGATCCGCAGACTTGGATCGTTTTGAAGCTCTTTGAGCAGCGGCTCCAGCGACGGCAGGGACGCCTTTTTCAGAATGGCGGATCCCGGCCCGAACGTGAGACCTTCAAGAACGGTGCGCTCCGAAACCTGGTCGGCGGCAACGCCGCCGGGAGGCACCAACCCTGATAACAGGGCCAGCCCGATTGCGAGGGCCAGACCAAAGATGGCATGTCGCATGTATGATCTCCTTAGAAAAAGAAAAAATATTTCCGTACGGCTCACAGCATGAAAAACGGATCGACGTCTATGGCGATGGTGATGGTACGCTGGTTGAAAAGCGCCGGATTATCGGTCATCAGCCGCCACACGAACCGGTGCAGCGCCCCGGCCCGCTGGCCCTTGAGCAGAACCTGCCAGCGGTATTTGCCGGCGATGCGCGCCAGCGCCGCCTCTATGGGCCCCATGACCTCGACCGACTTGCGCAGGGCCTCGTCCTGACCACCCAGCCGGCGGCACGACTCGCCCAGTGAACGGGCGAACGCCTCGGTCCGGCGCCGGTCGCGCCCGGCTATTTTCAGCTGTATTATCCTTGAAAACGGCGGATATTTCAAGGCCCGGCGAAAAGCGATCTCCTGCCGGTAAAAAGTTCTGAAATCCTGCTGCTGGGCGGCGCGGATGCTGAAGTGCTCCGGGTTGTAGGTCTGCAGGATCACCTTGCCGGGCCTCTCGCCGCGGCCCGCCCGGCCCGCCACCTGGGCCAGCAGCTGAAACGTGCGTTCACTCGCCCGGAAATCCGGAAAACTCATGGAGAGATCCGCGCACAAAATGCCCACCAGGGTGATGTGCGGGAAATCGTGGCCCTTGGCCACCATCTGAGTACCGATCAGGATGTCGATCTGCCGGTGCCGCAGGTCCTTCAAAATACGCACGATCGACCCGCGGTGCGCAGTGGTGTCGCGATCCATGCGGGCCACTCGCGCGGCGGGAAACAGGCCGACCACGGCCGCCTCGACCTTTTCCGTGCCCAGGCCCAGGTTTATGATGCGCGCCGAGCCGCACGTGGCGCACGCGGTAGAGGCCGGAAGCTTAAAGCCGCAATAGTGGCACGTGTACGCCTCTGCCTGCCGGTGCAGGGTCAGGGAAATATCACAGTTCCGGCATTTTAGCGACTCGCCGCACTCCCCGCAGACCGGAAAGTTGGCAAAACCGCGCCGGTTTAGAAACAGCAGCACCTGTTCGCCGCGCGCCAGGGCGTCCGCCATGGCCTGGTGCAATTCGGCGGTGATAAAGCGCCGGCTGCCGCGCAGGTCTCTGGTCTGGCGCAGGTCGACCACGGTGATCTCCGGCAGCGGCCGGTGTTCCACCCGTTTGTCCAGGGTCAATTCGACATATTTTTTGCGGAAGGCGTTGTGGCAGGACTGGATCGACGGCGTCGCCGAACCGAGCAGTACCACACCTTTGTCGAGTTTGGCGCGCAGCACCGCCAGGTCGCACGCGTTGTAGCGCAGGCTGCCTTCCTGTTTGTAGGAGGTGTCGTGCTCCTCGTCGACGACCACCAGGCCGATGCGCTCAAAGGGGGCAAAGACGGCCGAGCGGGCGCCGATGGCGATCTTGACCTCGCCGCGGCCAATCCGCCGCCACTGATCGTAGCGTTGGCCGGCCGTCAGACCGCTGTGCAGCACGGCCACCCGCTCTCCGAACCGGGCCCTGAAGCGATGCTCCATCTGGGAGATCAGCGCGATTTCGGGTATCAGGATCAGCACCGGATAGCCGCGCGCGATGACCGCGGCACACAGCTGCAGGTAGACCTCGGTCTTGCCGCTGCCGGTCACCCCTGCCAGCAGAAAGGACGCGAACCCGTTTCCCAGACAACGGGTTACCTCGTCCACGACCTTGCGCTGGTCATCGTTTAGAATAAACGGGGTGTCGGGCGCAACGGCTTCGCCGAAAGGATCGCGATAAACCGGTCGGTGCGAAAGACGCAGATAACCGCCCTCAACCATGGCGTTGATGGTCAGGCGCGTAGTGCGCACGTCGCGCTGCAGTTGCGCAAGCGGCATGTCGCCGGCGGCTGTCACGTGCGCCCATATTTTGCCGCGCCGGCCGGCCGGCGGGGCGCCGGCAGCTGCCGCCGGCGCCGGGCCGACGAACGTCTCGTTTCTGGCCCCGATCCGATCGCATTGAAGCTCGCGGCCCATGACGACCCAGCCGCGATTTTCAAGCGTTCTTAAAACGGTGCGCGGCACCCGGCCTTTCAGCGCCGGACCGATGTCCGCCAACCGCCACCGGCTCTTTTCGACCAGTTCCAGAACCCGCGCCTCTGCGCCCGCGGCCTCCTTTTGCAGGGCCCGGCGCCCGGCCTCCGTAATGGACAGCGTGGCAAAATCGTAACTGTTCAGCCCGCCGGGCAACGCACACTTGATGACCTCGCCGATGGGATGGATGTAATAGTCGGCAATCCAGCGGAAAAAAGGGACCATCGTTTCCGGAAAAAGCGTCACCTCGTCAAGCAGGTCCAGTACCGGTTTTATTTCCATTTGCCGCGGCGGCGGCTGGAAACCGAGCACGTAGCCGGTGACCCGGCGCCGCCCGAAAGGAACCAGGACCCTCATGCCGGGGCCCGCCCGGTCTTTGAGGTCGTCCGTCAGACGGTAGGTGAAGGTGGTATAGACCGGCAGGGCGGCGGCCACTTCGATCGTCTGCGACCCGTCGGGCGGAGAATTCGGCATCTTGACTCATTTTGGGCCGCGCCGGCGATAAATGGAAAAATTCCGGCGCGTTCCGGCCAGGTGATGGACCCGTGTCCCTAAGAATATTTGTCAACTATCTCCCACTATAGTATAATACAGGATAATTTTGAATCGGATGGGTATGGTCGTTTTGATCGGCAATCACAAAGGATAGAGGAGGACTATATGCATAAATTGATCAAACAAGCCACGGTTCTTTTAATCGCGCTGTCCCTGGTTCTCATTCCCGTCGGCAGCCAGGTGATGGCCCAGGCCGAGGTTGAAGAAGCCAACCCCAGTGCCGGTTCCATGACCTATGATCTCCTGGTCATGCGGCCCCTGGGCGCCGTGGCCACCGTTCTCGGCTCGGCCGTGTTCGTGCTTTCCATTCCCTTTACCGCAATCTCCAAAACCATTCCGACGGCAACCGAAAAACTGGTCACCGACCCTTATCACTTTACCGTGACCCGGCCCCTGGGCACGTGGTGATCCCGCCACCGCGGCATCTGCTTTCTTGACATCCCGGTATTTTCCCTATAATTGAGTGCTCCGAGCCATTTGAAGGCGGGAACGCCGCACCGCGGCCGCCCCGCCCTCTTCCTGCCTCTTACCAAAAGCGTAAAATAATTCATCTAAACACGCATCCAAGGAGACTCAATGCCGGTCCATGTGGTCAGCCACCCCCTTATCAAACATAAGCTGGGACTCATGCGGGAACAGAATGTCACGACCAAGGATTTTCGCGATCTCGCATCCGAACTGGGCAACCTGCTCACCTACGAAGCCACCAAGGACATGGAAACCGAGAAGGAAATCATTCAGGGCTGGGCCGGGCCGGTCGAAGTGGAAAGAATAAAGGGCAAGAAGATCACGGTTGTGCCGATCTTGAGGGCCGGGCTCGGCATGATGAACGGCGTCCTGAACCTGATTCCCTCCGCCAAGGTCAGTGTCGTCGGGCTCTACCGCAACGAGGAAACCCTGGAGCCGGTCAAATATTACGTCAAGCTGACCGGTGCGATCGGGGAGCGGATCGCGCTGATTCTCGATCCGATGCTGGCCACCGGCGGCACCGTGGTGGAAACCATCACCTTGCTGAAAACAGCCGGGTGCAAAATCATCAAGGGCCTTTTTCTCGTAGCGGCCCCGGAAGGGATCCAGCGCATCGAAAAAGTTCATCCCGACGTGGACGTCTACGTGGCCGCTATCGACGAAAAACTTAACGATATCGGATATATACTGCCAGGACTCGGCGATGCCGGCGACAAGATTTTCGGGACGAAATAGGGTGCGTCTTATCGTGTAAGCCGGACATAGCCCTTCTGACCATCAGTGCGCATGCAAAGGTTGAACAGACGAACGTCGAACATCGAATGGTGAATAATTAATTCTATTTACGCACTAAACCAAAAGGAAGATCGTATGACTCAGTCGGACCCATCCCCCGAAACCCATCTCGGATTCAAGGGCCCGCTCGTGGGGGCCCAGATGCTCTTCGTCGCTTTCGGCGCCCTGGTACTGGTCCCGCTGCTGACCGGCCTCGATCCTAACGTGGCCCTGTTTACCGCCGGTGCGGGCACTCTCGTGTTTCAGGCGGTGACCAAACGGATGGTGCCGGTTTTTCTGGCATCCTCCTTCGCCTTTATCGCCCCCATCATCTACGGCGTCCAGACCTGGGGCATCCCGGCCACCCTCTGCGGCCTGGCTGCGGCCGGCGGGGTCTACATCCTGCTGAGCATCGGCGTCAGGATTTTCGGACGCGGTTTTTTAAATCGCATTCTGCCCCCGGTGGTGGTGGGCCCGGTCATCATGGTGATCGGCCTGATCCTGGCACCGGTAGCCGTCCACATGGCCATCGGCAAAACCGGCGACGGATCGGTCGTGCTGGTGCCCGAAAAGACCGCCCTGATCGTATCCATGTCGACCCTTGCGGCCACCATCCTCGTCTCGCTTCTGGGCCGGGGGCTGCTGCGGCTGATACCGATTCTGATCGGAGTCGGGTTTGGTTACCTGGTCTCGATCTTCTTCGGCTTGATCGACCTGTCACCGGTCTTAAAGGCCGCCTGGGTGGCCGTGCCGAACTTTGTCTTGCCGCGCTGGAACCTGGAGGCCGTCATCTTCATCGTCCCGGTGGCGATCGCACCGGCCATCGAGCACTTCGGGGACATCCTGGCCATCGGCAGCGTCACGGGCAAGGACTACCTGGAGGATCCGGGCATTCACCGCACCCTGCTCGGCGACGGTCTGGCCACGAGCCTGGCCTCGTTTCTGGGCGGTCCGCCCAACACGACCTACTCGGAGGTGACCGGTGCGGTCACTCTCACCCGCATGTACAACCCCCGCATCATGACCTGGGCGGCTGTTTTTGCCATCCTGCTGGCTTTTGTCGGAAAATTGGGGGCCCTGCTGCAGACGGTTCCGGTGCCGGTCATGGGCGGCATCATGCTGCTGCTTTTCGGCGCCATCACGGTCGTGGGACTGAACACCATGGTCAGGGCCGGAGATGACCTGACCGAAGCGCGCAACATGATCATCGTCGCCGTCATCCTGGTATTCGGCATCGGGGGGATGACCCTGTTCACCCTGGGCGGGATCGGACTGGCCGGCATCAGCGGGGTGGTCTTGAACCTGGTGCTGCCCAAGCGACGGCCCGAGTAATATTCGTAAATACTCGTGGCCCTTTGGGCCGCGACGTTAAACGGAAATCTTCGTGTTAAGATTCCACGGCTCATCGAATCACCACGACGCATAGAAATGACGCGCCGGAATCCGGATGGGCGGTTGCGGACGGTGGCTGACTGTCTGAAGCCGCATACGGGCTCTTGGACCGGACCCCGATGCCGAAGCCTCTTAAAACCGCAACTTATACGCTGAATCAGGCGTCATCATTCAAAGACGGGCATGGTCCGGTCTTAGAGACCGTTGGCGGCAAGTTTCAGCCGCCGTTGGCAACCGTTCATCCGGGTGGAGGCGCCCACCTTTGTTTGGTTTCGCCGGTTGCAACTGTGAGGACCTTTGCCCCCCTGATCTTACCCTCCTTCAACTCCACGAGCGCCGTGTTGGCGTCTTCGAGGCGGTACTCCTGCACCTCGGGCTTTAAAGGAATCTCGGCCGCCACCTGCAGGAATTCACGGACGTCCTGCCGCGCCACGTTGGCCACGCTCTTGATTTCTTTTTCCATCCACAGGTGCCGCGGATAATCGAGCGCCAGGAGCGCATCCTTGTCGGCCTCTTCCTTGCGAATGGCGTTGATCACCAGCCGCCCGCCGGCCGCCAGATTGTCGAGCGCCGCCACGACCGGTTTCCAGGCCGGCGTGGTGTCGATGATGCCGTGCAGTTTTTCCGGCGCCGCCTCCTGGCTGCCACCGGCCCAGACGGCGCCGAGGTCGAGGGCAAACGCTTGTTCCCGCGGGCTTCTGGCAAAAACGAAGACCTTTGCGTCCGGATATTTATGACGCACGGTTTTCAACACCAGGTGAGCCGAGGCGCCGAAACCGGTCAACCCGAGATTTTGACCGTTCTCAAGCCCGGCCAACCGCAACGAGCGCCAGCCGATAGCCCCCGCGCATAGCAGCGGCGCCGCTTCGCAGTCGGTAAAGGTCTCGGGGATCCGGTGGGCGAAGTCCTGGGAGACTGTCGTGAACTCGGCGTAACCGCCGTGAACATCCCGGCCGGTGGCCACGAAGTCCTCGCACAGGTTTTCCTCACCCTTGCGGCAGTGCTGGCACCGCCCGCAGGCGGCGTTGATCCAGGCGATGCCCACGCGGTCGCCGACGCGAAACCGGCCGGCCCCCGGGCCGTTTTGAACGACCCGGCCCACCACCTGATGGCCCGGCACCACCGGTAAAACCGGCGGCGGCGTGCGGCCTTCGATTTCATCCAGCTCGGTGTGGCACACACCGCAGGCGGACACCTTGACCAGCACTTCCCCCGCACCAGGCACCGGCGGCGCCATTTCGACCGGCACGAGGGGCGACCTGTTCTCGGCCAGGTTGCACAACTGCTTTAGCATCATGGCTTTCACGGGGCGGCCCTCCGCTAATTTCCGGACTTTCAAAAAAAAATATGTTTCAAAAAGTGTCCATCCGTAGTTTCATTTATGAAACGGATCCGTTTCCGATTCGGAAATGTGCGATTTTCCGCAAGTTCGAGGAAGTCAGCGGCATCGCGCGGAGGCATACTGCCGCATGCTGTGCAAGCGATTCCGCCGAATAACGCCGATGTGGTGGAAAAGGGCCGTTTATTGGTGGAAGCTAAAGATGGAAGCGCCAGGCACAAAAATACTCCGCCGGATGCGAATCCGGCGGGCAGGCGATGCACTCGGTGGTGATGCGTGGATCGATCGCCCGGGCGAAATAGGTGTATTCCACCAGGCCGCCGGTTTTACAAGGGTAATCATCGAGTCCCTTGCGCCGGCGCGCCGCCTGCACCCGGCAGGCATCCATGCGGAAAACAAGACTCCCGGGCCCCTCGTCGATAAAGGACTGGGTGTTGATGCGGGCATAGAGCCGGTATTGCAACGCCTGTTTCAACCCCGCGAGACCGGGCCGGTCGGCAAGATCGAGAAACCGCTTGATCGACCAGGCCTCGAACGGTGAGAAATGGGCCCAGCAGGAGTCATTGCAGCGCTTGGCATCGTTCATGCCGTGCTCGAATTCGACCGCC
>JBAPWQ010000206.1:0-12452 GCA_049283795.1 Desulfobacterales bacterium
GATCACCGGTTTCTGCGACCGGCTGCTCAACCCGCTGCTCGGCAAGAGCCTGGTTCTTTACTTCCGAAAAAAATAGAAGCGTGCGGCCGGCACATTTTTACGCATCAGCGGTTTTCGACAGGCCTGCGTGTGTCAATATGGCCCGCTTTGCGCCTCAGAATCCCCAGGCTGCCGGTCATGGGCAGCGCGTCGAAGCGCCCGTCTTCGATCGCCCGCCGATAAGCAGTGAAAGGCGCCTGGCCGCCATGGGCCGGGTCCGGGAAGACATCGTGAAAGACCAGATAGCCGCCCGGAATCACGTGCCCGGCCCAGCCCAGGTAATCGTTTCGGACCGTCTCGTCGGCATGGCCGCCGTCGATAAAAACCAGGCTGAGCGGCGTGGCCCAGGCCCGGGCGGCGACCATCGAAGGGCACACCAGCGGCACGACGATGGTGTCGAGTCCGGCCCGTGCAATGGTTCTTCGAAAAGCCGGCAGGGTGTCGACGCTTTGGCTGCGAGGATCCCACAGGTCGGGATCGAAGTACTCTTCACCGGGCTGCTGCTCCTCCGAGCCGCGATGATGATCCACGCAAAAGAGCGTGGCGCCGCTTTGCCGGCAGCCCGCTCCGAGAAAAAGGGTCGATTTGCCGCAGTAGCTGCCGATCTCCAGGCACGGCCCGCGACCGCCGGCCGCGAGCGCCAACGCATAGAGCCGCCGGCCTTCCTCTTCGTCCAGAAATCCTCTGATGTCCTGCAGTATGGCCGGGTCGGGCAGCATGCGGCCCCCTTTGTTCGCAACTGCTTCTCAGCGGTAATTCAACACGAAAATTGATCATGGCGCAGGGGCACGGCATGCCGTGCCCTTACGGGTTACGCCTTGACTATGGCATCGATATCGGACCCGGCATTAGGCCGCGGCGGGACAATAGCGACCCTTCCTCACGGCAGGTTGTCGTAGCTTCCGACCAGCACCTCACGGGGTTTGGCGCCGTCCGAAGGCCCCACGACCCCATCGCTTTCCATCATCTCGATGATCCGCGCCGCGCGGTTGTAGCCGATGCGCAGATGGCGCTGAACCATCGAGATGGAGGCCTGACGCGTGCGCGTGACCAGGGCCACGGCCTCGTCGTACTTCTCGTCGGCCTCCGCGTCGTGGGCGTCGGTCGTCTCGGGATTGGACGCCTCGGTGACCTCTTCGTCATATTCCGGCTTTTTCTGGTTTTTCAGATAATCGGTGATGCGCGACATTTCGGTTTCGGATATGTAGGCGCCGTGGATGCGCTGGAGCTTGGCGGTGCCGGGCGGCATGAAGAGCATGTCGCCGTTGCCCAGCAGGCTCTCGGCCCCGTTGCTGTCGATGATGGTGCGCGAATCGGTCTTGGAGGACACCTGAAACGAGAGCCGGGTCGGGAAATTGGCCTTTATGATGCCGGTCAGCACATCCACCGACGGCCGCTGGGTCGCCAGTATCAGGTGGATGCCGGCGGCGCGGGCCATCTGGGCCAGGCGGGTCAGGGCCACCTCGACATCGCGCGAGGCGACCATCATCAGGTCGGCCAGCTCGTCGATGATGATCACGATAAACGGTAGACTCTCCGGCCCGTCACCGTTCTTGGCGGCGTCCCTTTCCGGTTCTATTTTCCGGTTATACTGCACGATGTTGCGGGCCTTTTTCTCCGACAGCAACTCGTAGCGCCGCTCCATTTCGCGCACGGCCCAGAAAAGCGCGTTGGTGGCCTTCTTGACGTCGGTGACCACCGGCGTGATCAAATGCGGTATCCCGTCGTAGCTGGACAGCTCGATTCGTTTCGGATCGACCATGATCAGCTTGACCTCGTCGGGCCCGGCCTTGTAGAGCAGGCTGCAGATCATGGTGTTCAGGGCCACGGATTTGCCGGCACCGGTCGCACCGGCGATCAACAGATGGGGCATGCGCTCGAGTTCGGCCACGAAGGGATTGCCGACGATGTCCTTGCCGAGGCACAGCGTGAGCTTGGATTTTGATTTTTCAAACGCCGCGGACACCACGATCTCCTTGAACCGCACCATTTCACGCACCGCGTTGGGAACCTCGATCCCGATCACGGCCTTGCCGGGGATCGGGGCCACGATGCGGATGCTGGCCGCCCGCAGCGCCAGGGCCAAGTCATCGGAGAGGTTGACGATCTTGTTGATCTTGACCCCCGAAGCCGGCTCGTACTCGAAAGTGGTGATCACCGGCCCGGGGGATACCGCGACCACCCGGCCCCTGACCCCGAAGTCCTCGAGCTTCTTCTCCAGCAGCTTCGAGAGCATAAGCAGGTTTTCGTCATCGGCCGAGACCGATTTATTTTCGGGCTCCTCCAGAAAGGCGGCCGACGGCAGTTGAAATCCGGTCCGAGGCCGCATGAATTCGAACACTTCCTGTTTGGGTTTCGGCACGATTTTGACCGGCACCTTGGGTTCGCTGATGATCTTTATCGGCGCTTCTTTTACTTCTGCCTGCTGCCGTACGGCCTTTTGGCGCTTTTTGGCCTTCTGCCGTCTTTCCTTGTGCTTCAGGTGAAGGGTCTTGACGGTATCGACCGCCGCCAGTCCCGCCCCCCGGCAGCGCTGTAGAAAACCCAACACGGAAAACCCGGTCGACAGGATGAACCCGATCAGCCAGATGAGCCCCAGGATGATCACCGCGCCGGTGCGGTTGGAATACCGGACGAGAAACGATTTCAGGGAAATCCCGGCCAGCCCGCCGGCGGAAAAACTGTTGCCGAAAAGCTCGTAGCTGTGCTGCCGCAGCGAGAGCAGTGCGCCGGTCGTCAGGACCAGCAGCAGGCCGCCGATGACCGTGCCGATAACCGCCGCGCGCGGATGGCCGCCGAGGATATGGATGCTGGCAAGCAGTAAAAGAAGCGGAAACCAGAAGGCCCCGAACCCGAAGACCCCGATCAGAAGGGCTGACAGGTGCGCGCCGAAGACGCCGAAGAGGTTGTGGATTTTCTTGAGACCGCCGGCATTGAACACCGACGGGTCCAGGGGGCTGAAGGACAGCAGGCTCACGAGCGTGAAGACGAGCAGGAAGAAAAGTAGAATACCGATGATTTCTTTGCGCATGAATCGATCCGTTTGTCGGTTAGTCCGTTTAGCCCGTTGTGCCGGTTAGCCGGTTAGTCGGTTTGTTGGTTTGCCGGTTTGAGTTGGCTCTCCATCTCACGGGCTTAACGGGCCAACGGGCCAACCGGCTAACCGACAAACGGGCCAACCGGCTCAACCGAATTATATCACCATGATGAATGGTAGAATTACCGGCCGGCGGCCGATGGTAAAGTAGAAGTACTGCCGCAGGGCCGACTGCAGCCGCGACCGGATGACAGTGATGCGCTCGGGGTGGTCCGGCCCGACATCCTCGACTATTTCAAGGATCACGCACTGGGCATCCGCCACGAGGTGCCCGGTTTCGGTTTCGAAGACAAACCCGCGCGAAACGATCTCGGGACCGTAGACGACGATGCCCGTCTCCTCGTCGAACGCCAGGTTCACCACCACCAGGCCTTCCTCGGAAAGCAGCCGCCGTTCCTTCAGGACGCTGCGCCCCACATCTCCGACGCCCTTGCCGTCGATCAGGACCCTGCCGGTCATGACGGCCTCTTTCAGCCGACCGCCGGCGGCATCGAACTCGATGATCTGGCCGTTCTCGGCCAGCAGCACCTTTTCAGGCGCGATCCCCATCTGCTGCGCCAGGCGCGCGTGCAGAAACAGATGACGGTATTCACCGTGAATCGGGATGAAGTATTTCGGTCGCGTCAGGTTGATCATCAGCTTGAGTTCTTCCTGGAAGGCATGCCCGGACACGTGGATCTCGGAGATTTTTTCATAGATGACGTCGGCGCCTTTGCGGTAGAGCTTGTTGATGATGTGACCGATTGCCTTTTCGTTGCCGGGAATGAATTTGGAAGACAGGATGACGGTGTCTTCTTTTTTGATTTTGATCTGTTTGTGGGTGCCGACGGCCATGCGCGCCAGAGCGGACATGGGCTCGCCCTGGCTGCCGGTGGTGATGATGATCAGTTCGTCGTCGGGATAGCGGCCGATGTCCTCGGTGTCGATTTCCACCCCCGCCGGCAGCCGAATGTAACCCAGGTTTCGCGCGATGTTGACGGCCACCTCGATGCTGCGACCGTTGAAGACGATTTTTTTACCGCGGGCGACGGCGATATCGACGATCTGCTGGATCCGGGGAATGTTGGAGGCAAACAGCGCGATGATGTTGCGCCCGCGGCTCTCATCGACGATCCGGGCCAACTTCTGGCTGATGGCACGCGCCGATATGGTATAGCCCTCCTTTTCGATATTGGTCGAATCGGACAAGAGGGCCAGGACCCCTTTTTCACCGCAACGGGCAAAGCGGCCGACATCGGTCGCCAGGCGGTTGGCGATGTTGTGGCTGATTTTGAAATCCCCGGTGTGCACGATCAGGCCGAAAGGCGTCTGGATGGCGATCCCGACCCCGTCCACCACACTGTGCCCGACCTGGATGAACTCGAGCACGAACGGTCCTAATTTCAGCTGCTCGCCCGGATGAATTTCGTGCAGGCCGCTGGGCGGGTGGATATCGGCCTCGTCGAGTTTGTGCTTGACGACCCCCAGGGTGAAGGGCGTGCCGAAAACCGGCGCGTCGACCTCTTTCAGCAGAAACGGCAGGGCTCCGATGTGGTCCTCGTGGGCGTGGGTCAGGACGATTCCGGATATCAGCGAGCGGTTGCGCTTGACGTAGTCCATGTCGGGAATGACGAAATCGACCCCGAGCATGTAATCCTCCGGAAACATCAGACCGGCATCGACGATGAACAGGGTCGTGCCGTACTCGAAAACCATCATGTTGAGGCCGATCTCGCCGAGACCGCCCAGGGGTATGATCTTTAGCTGCACGCGGGGTCCCCTTTGATCCGGGCGAAATGCCGGCTGAGCATGGCGTGGATATGTTCCATCAAGTCGTCCTTGGTGTCCCGGTCGTATCCGCCGGTCTCAGCCGGCGGCAGGATGTCGAGGGTCACCCGGCAGGGTTTTATGAGGCGCCGGTTTTTGGGCATGATCGACCAGGTCCCGTGAATGACGACCGGCACGATCGGCACGCCCGCGTCGACCGCCAGCACGAACGGGCCTTTCTTGAAAGGCCTTATGGTCGCGTCCGGGCTGCGGGTGCCTTCCGGGAAAATCATGACCGAAGTGCCGCTTTTAATGGTGGCGGCGGCCTGGGCCAGGCTCTGAAAAGCGGAGTCGCGATTGAAGCGGTCGATGCTGATGTACCCGCACCCGCGCATGGCCCGCCCGAAAACGGGAATCCTGAAAAGCTCGGCCTTGGCCAGCCAGCGGAATTGGACCGGCAGGTGCGCCAGCAGCACGGGAATATCGAAGTTGCTCTGATGGTTCGCCATGAAAATATACGGAAGACGGGGGTCGATGGCAGGGCTGCCGCTCACCGTCACATCTATCCCGCTGACAAACAGTATCGACCGCGCCCAGAGCCGGGCGATGCGATGGGCGATGTTGCCGGTCCGGCTGAAAAGGGCCACGACAACGACGATCGGCGCAATGATGATCGTCGCTATGATGGTTCCGACATAGATAAGGATCGTTCTGAACATGATGCGCCGCTTGACGGGGCCTTCGACCGCCGTTTTCAGACGGTAATGTCGAGTTTATCGAGGATGTCGTCGATGACCGCGATGATCCAGTTGCGTTGGGCATGGGTGGCATAGGCGATGCAGTCGCAGCGCACACGCTGGCGGGTGCGAACCAGCAGCTCACACGCCAGCGACTGATCCTGCAGCTCGACGGCGAAGTAAAATGGGTGGCAGTCGCCGTGGGACCGTTGCATGGCCGAGTAATGCCGGGGATCGATCGGAACCCAGAAGACCCCGCCCAGTTCCGGTGGACCGAAACACTCTTCCAGTCGGGTCCTGAGCATATCGTAATCGGCCGGCCGCAGTTCATCTATGACATACTGTTTCATAACTGTAAGATTTAGCACAGAAAACAGATGTAAGCAAGGTGATTGTTGCGCCGCGGACGGCGGCAAAGATTGACGGTGACGGACGAGTCGGTTAAAATTCAGGCTTACGCTTCAATCACGGCAAAAGGAGAACCGAACATGGTTTTTGGCGCAGGCAGCCGCCGGGCGGCACTGGCCGCCGTTTTGACGGCGATGACCATCAGTGCGCCGCAGGTCTGCGCGCAACCGGAATTTATACCATCCACCGGGATGCCGGCGGCCGCCGTCACCCCGGATAAAACCGCCTTCGCCGGTGACGCTGCGATGCCCGGTCAAGGCGGCAAAGGTCGTGACCTGCTGGCCGCCGCAGCGGCCGTGCCGCCCGCTCATTCCGCCGCAGCGGCCGGCAAGAGCGGAGGAACCGACATCGTGCCGGCGGCCGAAAATCGCTGGCAGTGGTCGCTTGACGGCGGATACCGCCTGGACGACATCGAGTGGAGTTTTGCCCTGCCCGGTATAAACCCCCGTTCGGTACTGACTTGGCATGACATAAAGAGCGTGCAACTCGAATTCGGTTTGCAAAGGCGTTTCTACCGCCACTTGCGGGTGAAGGGCGACATCGCTTATGCCGCCATTTTCGATGGACGCAACCAGGATTCCGATTTCGACGGCGACAATCGCACCCTGGAGTTCTCGCGGTCGAACAACACCACCGATAGCGGCGATCTGTGGGGCCTCTCGATCGGTCTGGCGTACGACATCGCGCTGTTCGGCGACCGGATGTTCCTCTCGCCTGGGGTCGGGTACGCCTATGACGATCAAAGCCTTCAGATCTCGAACGGCGTTCAAACGGTGCCGCCGCTGGGCCCGTTCCAGAATCTTGACAGCAGCTACGACGCCAGCTGGTACGGACCCTGGGCCGGCATGGATATCCGGTTCAACAGCCATGGCCGCAGCGCTCCCGCGCCCGGCTTCGAGGCCCTTTTCGGCTTCGAGGTCCACCTGGCGGATTTCGACGCCCGCGCCGACTGGAACCTCAGGCCGGATCTGGCGCACCCGCAGAGTTTCGAGCAGGATGCCGATGCCACCGGATGGGTCCTGACCGCAGCCGCTTCCTATCTGTTCAATTCGCGCTGGGGGATCAACCTGATCGGCCGCTACCAGCACTGGGAAACCGACCCCGGCACCCACCGCTTTTTCTTCAGCGACCAGACGACCTATGCCGCGCGCCTGAACGAGGTCACCTGGGAATCGCTGGCCCTGAGCCTGGGCGTGACCTGCCGGTTTTAAGGGTTCGCGAAAAGATCCCGCCGTTTTCGGTCGCCGGCGTCACCTGTCGCCCCATGACGCTAACCAACTGGGTCAACTCTTTGAACGTTGACCCCAGAATGCGAAACCAATCGGGTTTGACGGCAGATACGGGCGATGGAGCGTGAGCCATCGGCTTCAACATCACGCTGTTGGCAAAGCAGAGGGACGCGAGACGGCGCGTCGTTTGTCACCCATCGAATGGCCGCAGGTTTCCGGCACGATCGAATTCCATCGGCTCCCAGGCCGACTCCTGTTTCAAAACCGGATTGGCGCGGGCCTCATCGGCCAGGGCCGCGGAAATCTGCAGCACCTGCAGGTGCTTGGTGTCGAGGATGCGCACGAGCCTGGCGTCCGCCGGCGTGGCGAGTCCCGCGGTCGCCGCGCAGATGGCGATCGCTTCGCGGTCGTTTTCGACCGTCAGGGGAATGGCGGCCTTTTCGGGCGAGATGGCCGTAACGGAATTCTTATAGGTTTTTTTCATGTCCAGGGCCTCGACCAACCGCCGGGTGGTCACATCGGCCAAACCGATCCCATTGCCGTTGCCGTCCGAGCCGGCCGTCAGGTCGCGCACGAAGATGCGTTTGACGTGCGGGGCGGTAAAAAAATCGCCGACGAGATCCCGATGCCGCCCGGTCACATTCGAATCCATCCCGATTCCGCTGATGTCCTTGCCGAACCGGTCCACGACCAGAATATCGATATCATCGAAGGGGATGCGGCCCATCATTTCCGCCGCCGTTTTCAGCAATGCCTTTTCACCGGCGATCATTTCCGCCGGCGGCAGGGCCGCGACCCGCGACAGGTCGCCGAAGCCGTCCTCGAGCAGGGCCAGACCGAAAAGAATCGGGCAGCGTCCGAGAACCAGGCGCGCGGCGTCCTCGATGATGCCGAAGCCGTGGCGGATCGCCCGCCGGTGAAACTCGGTCGCCCCGTCACCCTTTCCCAGGCCGATGGTCAGCATTTTGCACAGGCCGCTTTCGATGTCCGCCCGGAATTTTGTGTGCGGCTTCACCCGGTTGATCACCACGATGTGATCGGCAGCCAGCGCCGGCTGCGAGAAAAAGATCCGCGTGCCGTTGGCCAGGGAATCGATGCACGTCACCGCCATGTCGGCCGCAATCGGAACGCCCATGGTCGCCTGGCTGATTCCCAGCTTCTCGAGCACGGCGCGCTGCCCGTCGGCCGTCGCCCCGCCGTGGCTGCCCATGGCCGGCACGATAAACGGCTCGAGCCGCTTTTCGCGCAGAAATTCGATGCAGCTGCCGACCACGGTGTCGATGGCGCTGATGCCGCGGCTGCCGACCGCAACGGCCACGGTTTCGCCCGGCGTCGTCGCATCCGCCGCGGCCAGCTGGACCAGGGCGGCCCGCACGGCGCGGGCGACATCGGGAAGGGCTTCCCGGTGCAGTTCCTGCCGGATACGGCTGACCTCGGGAAATGCTGCAGAACTCGGCTGGGTCATGATGGTTCGGCCAAAAGATGCGGTGACAAGGGGAAAAATGCGTCGCGGGAGTGCGGCGTCGGCGGCAGGATCCGCCTGCCCGGCAGAAGCACAGGCGGCTGCCGGACAGGTCGATTTCGGCGGCGCCCCGTAACCCGGACCGGCGGCGCCTTATGAAACTTCTAGGTCTCTTCGACCGTGATGGCGTTGGCTTCGCACACTTCGACGCAGCTCTCGCACCCTAGGCATTCTTCAGCATTCACCGGAACCGATTTGCCGTCCTGCATCTCAAATACCTCGACCGGGCAAACGTCTACGCACTCTTCGCAACCTTCACATTTTTCTTCATCGACGGTGGGGGTAAAGGCCATAACAACTGTCTCCTTATCTTGGGATTTTGAAAGAAGGTGACCGAATCACCTATGGTTTCCAGACACGAAAAAAGGTCATTATACCAATTGAAATGCCGCGTCAAGGCTTGATGCGCTTTTTGGGGCAACAAAATTTAAAAAAATCGCATAAAAATAAAACATATAAATTCCAATTACTTGTGTTCGTATTAATTTGTCCCTGGGTCTAAAGCGACGATGGCTCCCTTTTTCAGCGGGAAAGTTTTGGCCTTGAGCAAACAGCCATCGTCTTTCAGCTGACAGGTGCCCACCGGTATTGCCGGGTCAATCCGCGTCCTGCCGCTCGACCACGGCCACTAAGGTGTTTGTCAGCCTCGCACCCAAGTCGCCCTCGCCGGCCGGCTCATCGGAAGAGGCAAGATCACGCAGAAAGGCGTCCGGCGATTGCCCGGCAAGAAGGTAAACAGCGAGGGTGGTCCGGCCCGCCGATCCTTCGAGCACCGGAACCGGCGGCCATCGCTGGTGCCCGGCCGCATCGGCAGCCCGTTCGGCCTCAGTGAGCCCCGCCAGGCACTGCAGCAGTTCCTGCCGCCATTTTTCGAGGGCCTCGGATTCTCTGCCGCTCACCGGCACGCCGGCCGCCTCGAAGATCTTCACGGCCGCGGGGTACCGTTCGGTGACATGCTCCAGCACCAATCCGCTGGCAGTAACGAAAATGCCCGATGCGTCCGAGCCCCTTTGCTTGGCATCGGCCGCGGCGAGCAATGCCCACGCCCCGACCCGCTCCGCGATCATGTAGTCCGGCCCTTCGGCAGCGCCGGTCGACAGGACGGCGGCGCCCGGGAACACGTCCGCCGGCTCGCCCCTCAGAAGGGTGAAAAGAGACTGCTCGGATTCGGCACTCCGCTGCAGGTCAACCGCCAGGGAGTCGTTTTGCACATCCATTTCCTGGGCGATGCACAGCAGCAGCCGCGCGTTCAGCAGTCGCATCGCGGATGTCGCGGCCACGGACGGGCCGCTGCCCTTGATGTCCGCCAGAATATGGGCGCCGGAGGTGTCGTCGAAGAACGGCACGGTGTTCCGGCGGGTCCTGACATAGGCCGGATCGATGCCGCGCTTGTCCCGGTGCAAAGCGGCCCAATTGCGAAAATCCGCCAGCAGGGCCGCCAGCTTTTCTTCATCGGCCGCGATCGGCACCCGCAGTTCGACCCGGCCCGTTTTTTCGATCTCGCGCAACACCGGCACCGGGTCCCCTCCACCGGGTTGGTAGACCGCCACTTTGCTGAAGCAGGAAAAAACGGCTTCCCCGGCCGGGCGCGTCAAAAAGGTGTGCGGAAAATAAATCGGTATCATGCGGCTTATCCTCATCAAGGCAAATGATTTAAGTAAAAAAGGGGCCCGGCTGCAACAGCAGCCGGACCCCTTTTCATCCTGACGCGATCCGACAAAAAAAGTCGATGCTTTACTTGGCGAAAAGTGCCGCGATCGAAGCCGCCTGGGGATGGGCGAAGATGAGGATCAACGCCACGACCAGTGCGTAGATACACAGTGATTCGATCAGTGCCAGGCCGATCAGCATGGTCACCGTGACTTTACCGGAAGATTCGGGATTGCGGGCGACACCCTCGACCGCGGCGCGCAGGCCCATGCCCTGCCCAAGACCGCAACCGAAAGCGGCGATGGCAATCCCAAACCCGGCTGCCGTTACACAGGCGATGAAAAATTCAAGTGCTTTTGCTTCCATACGCTACTCTACCTCCTTGTTGAATTGTGTTGTGTGGCTTCTTCCAATTTATCCCAACCGACGGTCGCAAAGACCGCTTATCCGTTGAATCAGTGGGCGTGCTCCATCGCACCCGCAAAATACATGACCGAGAGCAGAAAGAAAACGAAGGCCTGCACGAAGGAAACGAAGATCCCCATCGCCATGATCGGCAGGGGTGCGAAAAAGGCCCCGGCCAGCATGAACAAAATTCCCAGAACCAGTTCGTGCCCCATGATGTTGCCGAAAAGACGGAAGGAGAGCGACATGATGCGCGCCAGGTGGCCGATGATCTCGATAATCAGGATCAGCGGACTCATCCACCAGACCGGTCCGAGGAAATGCTTGACATACTTGGCGCCGTGGTACTTGACGCCGATAAAGTGCGTGAAGAGAAAGACCGGCAGGGCGCAGGAGAGGGTCGTGTTGATGCTGGCGGTCGGCGGAAAGAATCCCGGCAGCAGGCCGCACAGGTTGCACACAGCGATGTAGATGAACAGCGTGGCGACGATCGGAAAAAACCAGCGTCCCTCCTCACCGGTGATGTCGACCATGAACTCTTCCATTCCGGAAACCACGATTTCAAAGAAATTCTGGCCCTTGGTCGGAATCATGCTGATGCCCTTGACGGCAATCGCCCCGCTGACGATCAGAAAAATCATGACAAACCAGGTGTAGATGACGTGGGGGTAAGCATGCGCGAAATGCGCCGCACCGGGACCGAACCACTCGAACACCTTCACGAGAAACAGATAGGGATGCTCCATCCTTAGACCGCCTCCTTGAAAATGAGATTTTTTGCCTCACGCAGGGTCGCCAGGATGATGCTGGCAACCACCACCGAAAGGCCGAGAACCAGACCGACCGGGTTCACGAAATGCCCGGCGATGAGCACGAAGATAATGAAGCCGCTGGCGATAAAGCGGATGTAATACTTGGCCAGGATGGCGTTGGGGGATGCCAGATGGTCAGGGGCGAGGGCTTTTCTAAGGGTTTTCGCCAGAAGATGGAAGTTCAGGGTGACCAGCAGACCCCCGAAAAAAATTCCCCTGGCAAAGGGCGGCGGAGCGAGAATGAGGCCGGCTAGGCTTGCAGCCGCAAACAGAATCCAGTTGGCGCGGGTGACAAAGGATAAGATTCGCTGCTGAATGTCCATCCGCAAAGTCTTTCTCTTCCAAGCCGAAGCGTCCAGTGCGTATTCAAAACCAAACTGTCGTCATGACCGCCGATTCACGCGTTCGCCGCCGGTGTCGAATCGCGGAATTTTCACAGACGCCGACTTTTTTTGATGGCCAGCCCGATGTTGCGATAGGCGGCGGCGATGCCGAGTCCCAGGCCGATCAAGGTCAACCAGGGGGTGGTCTGAAACACCGACCGGTCCAGGTAGACCCCCAGCGCCAGACCGATAACAATCGAAAACGACACCGAAAAACCCAGGCTGGCGAAAAAGGCCAATTCACGAAACTGCCGTCTGGATTCCCGTTTCATGTCAGTTTGTCAACCCGCCGATAAGCCCGCGCCGCGCCTTTAAAACGTTAGAGCACCTAACATAGGAAAAAGGGCAAGTCAATGTAAAATTCAGAATTTTTTTATCTTTTCTTATGATTATCAACTATTTGAATTCTAAAACACTTTTGTAC
>JBAPWQ010000207.1:0-2208 GCA_049283795.1 Desulfobacterales bacterium
AAATACGAAGGCCTCGATCAGTGGGAAATCTGGGTGTCCGAATCCCAGGAGCGCATGACGGTGGCCATAAGGCCGCAGGATCTGGAGCCTTTCATGGCCCTGTCGGCCCGGCACGCGGTCGAAAGCACGGTCATCGGGCGCTACACCGATTCGGGCAAACTGCACATCACCTACGATGGCCGGACCTGTGCATATGTTGATCTAGATCTGCTCGAATCCGGCTTTTCACAGTGGCAATTCGAGGCCCATTGGCAGCCGCCGGAAAAACGCGGTTTCATCGAGCCGGTATTGAAAGAACCGACCGGTATCGGGCGCCTGCTGGCCGACATGCTGGCGCGGCCCAACATCTGTTCCAAGGAGTGGATATTCAGGCAGTACGATCACGAGGTGCAGGGCGGCAGCGTGATCAAGCCCCTGGCCGGCGCCGACCGGGACGTCAACAGCGACGCGTCGGTCACCCGGCCGCTGCTCGATTCGATGCGCGGGCTGGCGATGGCCCAGGCGCTGCTGCCCGCCTATTCAGTAATTGACGCCTACCACATGACCGCCTGCACGATCGACGAGGCGGTGCGCCGGCTGCTGGCCGTGGGCGCCGGGCTCGATCACATCGGCGGGGTCGACAATTTCTGCTGGCCGAACATCCAGTACGATCCTCTCACCAACCCGGACGGCCGCTTCAAGGCCGCCCAGCTGGTGCGGGCCTGCCGCGCGCTGAAAGACATGTGCCTGGAGTATGAAATTCCGCTGCTCTCTGGCAAGGACAGCATGTATGTCGACGGGCACCTGCCCGGGCGTTACGGCGAGGTTCACAAGGTATCGGCGCTCGAGACGCTTCAGTTCACGACCATCGGCGTCATCGAGGATGTGGCCGCCTGCGTCACGATGGACAGCAAGGTGCCCGGTGATCTGGTCTACGTTCTCGGCCTCACCCGCAACGAGCTGGGCGCTTCGGAATACTACCAGCATCTCGGCTACACGGGGCTGAACGTTCCGCAGGTGCGCCCCAGAGAGTTCAAAAAGGCCTATCGCGCGCTGGAACAAGCTGTGAAAGAAGGCTGGTGCGCTTCGGTGCACGGCGTCTACCGCGGCGGCCTCGGCGTTCACCTGGCCCTGGTGGCGATGGCGGGCAACAACGGCCTGCAGGCCGATCTTGACCGGCTGCCGCGGGAAGGGGTGACCCTCAGCGACACGGCCCTTTTTTCGGAATCCGCCGGCCGCTTCATCCTGACCGTCGATCCGCGGCGGCAGGAGGCTTTCGAAGCGCTTTTCAAGGGCTTGCCCTGCGCCCGCATCGGCCGCATCACCGCCGAGCCTGTCCTGTCGCTGTCGGGCTTAGGTGGCCGCAGCCTGGCGACGGTGGAAGTTTCGGAATTGAAGGCGGCGTGGAAGCGGCCGTTCGGTGCCGTTTCCTTCCATAAATAATGACTGAACGGAAAACGCTTTCCTCCCTCCCCCAGTTCCTCCCGCCAGGGTAGGGGAGTTTTCGGTCACAACTGTCGGCCTTAAGTTAAAGACGCGTGGAGATGACATGAAGTTCGTAAAAGCACTGGTGCTAACCGGCTACGGGTTGAACTGCGACATCGAGACCGCCCATGCCTTTGAGTTGGCCGGCGCGGTGCCGGACCGGGTCCACATCAACTCGCTCATCGATGGCAGCGTGCGGCTCGAGGACTACCACATCCTGACCTTCGTCGGCGGCTTCAGCTGGGGCGATGACCACGGCGCGGGCGTGGTCCAGGCCGTGCGCCTTAAAACCAACATCGGAGACCAGATCCGCGGGTTCATTGAAAAGGGCCGGCTGATTCTGGGCATCTGCAACGGGTTTCAGGCCCTGGTCAATCTGGGCCTGTTGCCCGGCTTCGATCGCGACTATCGCAGCCGGTCGGTAGCCCTCACGTACAATGACTGCGGCAATTTCCGCGACGACTGGGTGAGCCTGGCGGTCAATGCTGATTCGCCCTGCATCTTCACGCGCGGCATCGAACATATCGATCTGCCGGTCAGACACGGGGAAGGCAAGTTTTACGCTGAAACAGCGGTCATCGACCGCCTGAACTCCGGCCGTCAAGTGGTCATGCGCTACGCCGGTCCTGACGGTCACCCGGCCGGACGGAAGTTTCCCTGCAACCCCAATGGGTCGATCGATGATATCGCCGGCATCTGCGACCCGAGCGGCCGCGTGTTCGGCCTGATGCCGCACCCGGAGGC
>JBAPWQ010000208.1:0-5673 GCA_049283795.1 Desulfobacterales bacterium
GCCGCAGAACATCTCGTGCGTCTGAGCCGGAAATCCTTCCTCACCGGCCACTTCCTTAAGGGCATCGATGTCGAGCGATTCCCCGATACCGCAGCCCGTGCAGATATAAACACCGTATTTTTTGTCCATGGTTAAGCCTCCCGCTACTTGTTCACCAGGGTTTGAATCGCCTTGAGGGCCATACCGGTCGCATTCTGATTGGATGTCACCACGTCCAGGGGCTTGTTGGCGCATCCCGCTGCAAACATGCCGCCCTTTTGAAAATCGTTGATGATGAATCCGTCGTCGGTATACTTCAGGTCCGCGGATAACTTCACCTTGGCCGCGGTGGGCTGCATGCCTGTCGCCAGGACCACCATTTCGACCGTTTGGTGAATCTTTTCCCCGGTTACCGCATTTTCGGCTACCACGGTGACGTTCCCGTCTCCGGCATCGTTAACCTCGGCCACCTTGCCTTTGATGAAGAAAATGTTGGGGTCTTCCTTGATTTTCTGGTAGAACTTCTCGTACCGCAATCCGGGCGTCCGCATGTCGATGTAAAAGACATAGATCTTGGCCTCGGGGTATTGCTCGCGCACGTAAGTCGCCTGCTTGAGGGACGCCATGCAGCAGATATAGGAGCAGTAGGGCAAATGGTTTTCGTCGCGCGAGCCGGCGCACTGGACGAAGGCCACGCTTTCAGGCCCTTTCTTGTCCGAGGGCCGGTGGATCTTGCCCTTGGTGGGGCCGTTGGGGGCCGCCATGCGTTCCATCATCATGTTGGTCATGATGTTCGCATGCGCGCCGAATCCCAGGTTGGTGATCTTCTTGGCGTCGTACGGTTCCCAGCCGGTGGCCCAGATAATCGAGCCGACCTTGAGGTCGAACGATTTGGCCGCCATGTCGTAATCGACGGCGTCGTACTTGCAGGACTCCTTGACCCGCTGCGCGTCTTCGGGCGAATTTTTCACGGCCTTATCGATGACGAAGCGGGCGGGAAAAGACATTTCGGTCGGCAGGTACGCCCCTTTGATTTTTTGCATGCCGAAGTCGAAAACGCTCTCTATCTCGGTCTGGCAGGCGTCCGTGCACGCCCCGCAGCAGGTGCAGTTTTCATTCACGTAGCGCGGATTCATTTTGACGCCGACGGTGTAGTCGCCGGGACCGCCGGCGACTTTTTCGATTTCGCTCATCGTGAAGACCTTTATCCGCGGATTGTCCTTGATCCGGCGGAAATTGATCTCCAGGCCGCAGCTCGGCGGGCACAGCTTGGGAAAGTACTGGTTCAGCTGTGCGACGCGCCCGCCCAGATACGGATTTTTCTCAACCAGGAAAACCTCGTACCCCACCTCGGCGGCTTCGAGGGCCGCGGTCAGGCCGCTGATCCCCCCGCCGACAACCATGATGCTTCCGCTCACAGGGGCTGCTCCGTTTTCTGTCATGCTGTCCTCCGTAATAGAAGTTTGGGATGGATAAAAAAATGAAACTTGAAACTTGAAACTTGAAACTTGTCAACGCACAAATAAGATATCCCAAGTTTCCAGTTTCAAATTTCAAGTTTCCGGCATTTTACAGCTTCAACTTTCAAGTTTCCGGCATCACCTTCCATTTTTCAAAACGTCCTTATTCAATAAAAACCTCCAGGCGTCTCCCGACGCCTGGAGGTTTGGTTATTCAGTACTTATGACCCAATACGGCCTCCGATCGATCAGGGAATGATCTTGATGTAGTCTTTCTTGAAGACATCCCATTTGCCGGATTTCGGATCATATTTGGAGTTGACGAAGCAGAACCAATTCTCGTCATCCTGTCCCGGATGGTCGGCTTGATAGTAGAATCCGGGGTAACGGGTTTCCTTGCGGAACTGGATGTGACGCAGGTGGGCTTCCACCGTCCAGATGCGGTGCATGATTTCCCAGGCGCGCATCAGTTCGTGCAGGTCACCGGCCGCCAGTTTCTCGCAATCCTCGCGCATGGTGGCCAGCAGGTCCATAACGACTTCCAGGTTCTTGCTGGTGGTCAGGTAGTAGGTCGCCGTCCCGCCGCCGTATTCATGGGTCGCCTTCATCAGGCGGTACATCATCCCGTTCGGCTTGAGGTAGTTGGGGTTGATGTCGATGGCGGTGGTGTACTTGCTGTGTTCCAGGAAGGTGCGCACCGGCTTGTAGACCATGTCGACCAGTTCTTCCTTGGACTGCTTCAGGGTCGGTTTGAAGTCGGCGTGATCCTTGGCATAGCGAACCATCTGCTTGGCCGCGATCCGTCCCTCGGCATGCGAGCCCGAGGAAAACTTGTGGCCGGAGCAGCCGACGCCGTCGCCGGAGGTGAACAGGCCGTTGACCGTGGTCATGCGGTTGTAGACCTTGCCGTTGTCGGCCTTGATCTTGTAGGCATCCGGCACCCAGTCATAGTCCGGGCCCGAGACCCACAGACCGCAGCAGCCCGAGTGCGAGCCCAGCAGATACGGCTCGGTCGGCATGACTTCGGAGTTTTTCTTTTCCGGTTCGGTGTTGGTGGCACACCACAGGTTGGCCTGGCCGCAGGTCATGTCGAGGAAGTCTTCCCAAGCTTCGGACTCCAGGTGCTTGAGTTCCTTCTTGTCCATGGTCTTGCCCAGTTCGGCCAATGCGGAGACGGTGTCCATGATGATCGGTCCGCGGCCTTCTTTCATCTCGAAGAGCATCAGATGGTTGCGCAGGCAGGTCGGGGTGATGGCGGCGGTTCCGTAAGGCGCATACTTCTGCAGCTCGGCCTTGGCGGCGTCGCTGGCGGCGAAGTTTTCACCCAGGCCGTTGAGGGTCTTGGCCTTGAAGAGCAGGAACCAGGCCCCGACCGGACCGTAACCGTCCTTGAAACGGGCCGGCGTGAAACGGTTTTCCATCATCGAGAGTTCGGCACCGACGCGCATGAGCATGGTGTAGGTGGAGCCGGAGTTCCATACCGGATACCAGGCCCGGCCTTTGCCTTCACCCATCGACCGCGGCTGGTAGATGTTGACCGCGCCGCCGCAAGCAACCATCATGGTCTTGCATTTGATGATGAAGACCTTGTTTTCACGGACGGAGAACCCGACCGCACCGGCGATCTGGTTTTCCTTGTTGGCATCCAGGAGCAGCTCGACGATGAAGACCCGCTCCAGGACGTTCTCGTCGCCTATCGCCAACTTGGCAGCTTCGGCCACGATTCTCTTGTAGGATTCGCCGTTGATCATGATCTGCCATTTGCCCGTGCGAACCGGCTTGGCACCGGATTTCAGGGTGCCCATGGACTGGCCTTTCTTGCCGTCCAGGTTTTTGCCTTCGGCGTTCTTTTTCCAGATCGGCAGGCCCCACTCCTCGAACAGGTGGACCGAGTCGTCGACGAAACAGCCCAGATCGTAGATCAAGTCCTCGCGGACGATGCCCATCAGGTCGTTGCGGACCATGCGGACGTAGTCTTCCGGGGAGTTTTCGCCGACGTAGGTGTTGATGGCGGAAAGCCCCTGGGCCACCGCGCCGCTTCTTTCCATGGCGGCCTTGTCGACCAGCAGGACTTTCTGGTCAGCGGACATCCACTTCTTTACTTCGAATGCCGCGCCGCAGGCTGCCATGCCGCCGCCGACGATCAGGACATCAACTTCACGCTCCTCAACTGCAGGGTCTTTTACGGCCTTGAGTTCGCCCAAAGCTTTGTTTGGTAATGCCATATTTCATCCTCCTTGATAGGGATCAATGGTGATTAATGTGTCATTCGACGATCGGAATCTGAAAACATCAGCACATGCCTAAACGGTTTTGGGCTTCGGGATCTGGTAGCCGTCGGCTTCCTGGGTGGCCAGCAGGCCGCTTTCGATGTCCTTGCCTTTCAGATCCTTGTAGGCATTGGCAGCACCTTCCGCTGTGGTCCGGATGGGGAACTTGAAACGCTTGATGACGCCGTTTCTGAATTTGCAGGTCCACATGACATCCTCGGTTCCCAGCATCGGCATGACACTGCTTCCCAGCGGGACGAAATCGGCATAACCGCGAACTTCCACGGCCTGGGTGGGGCAGATCTTGACGCAGGAGAAACATTCCCAGCACTGATCGGGCTCCTGGTTGTATGCTTTCATTGCATTCGGATCCAACACCATCAGGTCGTTGGGGCAAATGTACATACAAGCAGTTTTGTCACCGCCCTTGCAGCCGTCACATTTTTCATCAATTACAAAACTTGGCATTGACTCTACCTCCTCGTTTTTTTAATTCAAATTTCACTCATGAAACATCCGCCAATGTTCTGTCCTAAAAAAACCGGTCTTTAACACCCCCCTTCTTAAGTTCGGCCAAAATTTCTCGGCCTATTTTGGCCCGTCTTGATTTCATACCACGGCATGATGACCGTTTTCGCTCATGATTCAATCGAAGTAACCGGTATGGCAGAAATGGGATTCGATATAAATATATCTTATAAAATCAATAGGATATGGCCCTAACAAAGTAGAATGTTTATCACCCGGTCTTTTTCTTGTCAAGAACTTTCGAGCAAACCAGTGTTAAAATAGTTACGCCGTTGAGCCTTCCGGCGATGTGTTCCAACATGTAGTCAAACCTTGCCTGGTTCAACACTACATCTTGTGCAAAAGCCCAAAGTCCCCCTCACCGCAGTGGTCCGCGACACCAGACGTCGCCGTCCCATGAAAAACTGGCACGTTCCAGCCGGGACCGCGGGTTGCCGAAAGCCGGCGGCCGTGCTAAAGGGTGCCCAAAAGGGGCGACAAACCGATATGGAGCCAAAAATCACACCGCTGCGGGACGACACCTCGTTTTCCTTCGCCTGTTCGCCGGTGCTGTCGTGTTTCAACGCGTGCTGCCGCGATTTGAACCAGGCCCTGGCCCCCTATGATATCCTGCGATTGAAAAACGCCTTGCGGCTCTCTTCCGGAGACTTTCTCGAAGCCTTTACCATCCGCCGCATCGGGCCGGAGACCGGCCTGCCGGTCATCTCCCTGAATTTCGACCGCCAGGCCGACCGGCGATGCCCGTTCGTCACCCCCGCGGGGTGCCGGGTCTACCGCGACCGGCCCGCCTCCTGCCGGCTTTATCCGCTTGCGCGCGGCACCTCCCGCAACCGCGCCAGCGGCCGGATCTGCGAGCATTTCGCCCTGATCCGCGAATCCCACTGCCGCGGCTTTTACCGGGATACCGCCCAAACGGCCCGGGCCTGGATGCGTGACCAGGGGCTCGAGCCCTACAACCGCTACAACGATATGTTACTGGAACTCATCAGCCTCAAAAACCGGCGCGGCCGCGGCCGGCTCAAACCGGAGCGGGAGCGGCTTTTTTTCATGGCCCTGTATGACATCGATTCCTTTCGGGAGCTGGTCTCGCAGGAGAGCTTCGGCAAACATCCCCCTGTCGATCCGGCTGATTTACCGATCCTTGAACCCGATCTGATATCAGATGAGATAGCCCTGTTTGACCTCGCCCATGCCTGGGTGAAAAAAATCGTGTTTGACGAACCTTTGACCCTCGACCCTTCACCCTTACATGAAACTACCCGGTAAAATAGCTTTGGTGCTCGGTGCGATAAAGGGCATCGGCCAGGCAATCGGATTGGCCCTTGCCGCGCGGGGGGCCGGTGTCGCCCTCAATTATTACGACTGGGAAGAGAGCCTGCCGGATCTCGAGCGGGCGTTCGCTAAACAGCCGTCACCCTATCTTATCGTGCGCACGA
>JBAPWQ010000209.1:0-9877 GCA_049283795.1 Desulfobacterales bacterium
AGTTGGAGAAAACATGTCGGAAAGATCCCTGGCAAGCAGGCGGATAAGAAAAAATTTTGGTAAAATCCGTAAGATCGTCGACATTCCCGATCTCATTGCCGTCCAGCGGGAATCCTACAACCGGTTCCTGCAGATGGACGTCCCCCCGGAGAAGCGCGAAGACGCCGGGCTGCAGGCGGTGTTTCAGTCGGTATTTCCCATCAAGGATTTTACCGGAAGCGCGTCGCTGGAGTTTGTGTCATACCGTTTTGCGGAGGTCAAGCACAGCGTGGAGGAGTGCATCCACCGGGGCATGACCTACGAGATACCCGTGCGGATCACCGTGCGTCTCGTGGTCTACGATATCGACGCTGAAACCGGTGTTTCCAATATCCGCGACATCAAAGAGCAGGAAATCTATTTCGGCACCATACCGTTGATGACCGACAAGGGCACGTTCATCATCAACGGTACCGAGCGGGTCGTGGTCAGTCAGCTGCACCGCTCCTCCGGGGTTTTCTTCGATCACGACAAGGGCAAGACCCACTCGAGCGGCAAAATCATCTACAGTTCGCGGATCATTCCCGTGCGCGGGTCCTGGATCGACATGGAAATCGACCCGAAGGACATCGTCTATATCCGTATCGACCGGCGCCGGAAATTTCCGATCACGATCCTCTTCAAGGCCTTTGGCCTGAGCGTCGAAGACCTGCTGACCTATTTTTACAACTGCGAAAAAATTCTGATCCAGGGCAAACGGATTTCCAAGCAGTTCAACCCAGAATTTCTCAAGGGCCAGCGGGCCAGCCGCGACATCAAAGACCCGGAAACCGGCGAGGTGCTCGTTAAAAAAGGGCGCATGTTCACGGTACGCTCCATCAAGCGGCTGCAGGCCACCGCCACCGAGGCCATCGCCATCGGACTGGAAGACCTGATCGGCCGGGTGTTCGCCCATGCCATCATCGACCCGGCCACCGGCACGCCGATCGCCAAGGCCAACGACACCGTCGACGAGGAGATCCTGGCCGCGCTCGAAAAGGCCGCGATCAACGAATTCGAGGTGCTGATCATCGACGGGGTCTCCACCAGCGACTCGATCCGCAAGACGCTGCTGGTCGACAAGGTCGGCACCAAGGAAGAGGCGCTGATCGAGATCTATCGCCGGCTGCGGCCGGGCAACCCGGCCACCCCCGAGGTGGCGCAGGATTTTATCGACAACCTGTTTTTCAAGCCCAACTACTACGATCTTTCGGGCGTCGGGCGCCTGAAGATCAACCAGAGGCTCGGCATCAACACCTCTTTGACCCTGCGGATCCTGCGCAAGGAAGATATCCTGCTGACGGCCAAGGCGCTGATCGAACTGCGTGATACGCAAGGGGTCGTCGACGACATCGACCACCTCGGCAACCGGCGGGTGCGGGCGGTGGGCGAACTGCTCGAAAACCAGTACCGCATCGGCCTGGTGCGCATGGAACGGGCCATCAAGGAGCGCATGAGCCTGCAGGAAGTCGATGCCCTCATGCCCCACGACCTGATCAACCCCAAACCGGTGTCGGCGGTGGTCAAGGAATTTTTCGGCACCAGCCAGCTGTCGCAATTCATGGATCAAACCAACCCCTTGTCCGAGACCACCCACAAGCGGCGTTTGAGCGCGCTGGGGCCCGGCGGGCTGACACGCGAGCGCGCCGGATTCGAGGTGCGTGATGTGCATCCCTCGCACTACGGCCGGATCTGCCCGATCGAAACGCCGGAAGGTCCCAACATCGGCCTGATCGTTTCGCTGAGCACCTATGCGCGGGTCAACAACTTCGGCTTCATCGAGACCCCTTACCGGGTGGTCAAGGACGGCGTGGTGACCAACGAGGTCAAATTTCTGGACGCCTTCGAGGAAAAAGAACATCCGATCGCGCAGGCCAACGCGCCGATCGACGAAAAGGGACACTACACCAATGCCATGGTGACCTCGCGGGTGGCTGGCGAGTTCATGATGGTGCCGCGCGAGGATATCGAGCTGATGGACATTTCGCCCAATCAGCTGGTGAGCGCCTCGGCGTCGTTGATTCCTTTCCTTGAAAACGACGACGCCAACCGGGCGTTGATGGGATCCAACATGCAGCGCCAGGCCGTCCCGCTGCTGGTCAACGAGGCCCCGCTGGTGGGAACCGGCATCGAAGGGGTGGTCGCCAAGGATTCGGGCGTCGCCGTCGTCTGCCAGCGCGATGCGGAGGTGGTGGACGTGGATGCGTCCCGGATCGTGCTGAAGCACGAGCCTTCGGACGAGCCGCGCGCCAAGGATGTGACCATCTACAACCTGTCCAAATTCATCCGCAGCAACCAGAACACCTGCTTCAACCACCGGCCCATCGTGGTCAAGGGCCAGAGGGTCGCCGCCGGTGAAATCATTGCCGACGGCCCGGCGACCGACAAGGGCGAGCTGGCGCTTGGCAAAAATGTGACGGTGGCCTTCATGCCCTGGGGCGGGTACAATTTCGAGGATTCCATCCTGGTCAGCGAACGGCTGGTGCGTGACGGCGTTTACACCTCGGTTCACATCGAGGAGTTCGAGGTCGTCGCCCGCGACACAAAGCTGGGCAAGGAGGATATCACCCGCGACATTCCGAACGTGGGCGAGGAGGCGCTCAAGAACCTCGATGAGAGCGGCATCATCCGCCTGGGGGCCGAGGTCGTTCCGGGCGACATCCTGGTGGGCAAGATCACCCCCAAAGGCGAAACCCAGCTCTCGCCCGAAGAAAAGCTGCTGCGGGCGATTTTCGGCGAGAAGGCCGGCGACGTCAAGGACACCTCCCTGCGGGTGCCGCCGGGCATCCAGGGCATCGTCATCGATGCCAAGGTGTTTTCGCGGCGCGGGGTCGAAAAAGATGACCGGACACGGCTGATCGAGGACGAGGAGATCGCGGCCCTCGAAAAGGACCGCGACGATGAAGTGGCCGTTATCGAGGATGTCGTGCGCGGTGAACTCAAGCTGCTGCTTTTGGGTGAAAAGACTCAAACGACCCTCAAAAAGGGCAAGAAGCTGCTGGTCTCCAAGGGCGCCAAATTCGATGATGACACCTTGAGCACGGTCCCCCTGGCCCAGCTCGAGGGCCTCGTGCTCGAAGATCCCAAACTGACCGAACGGGTGCATGAATTGCTCGAGCGCTATCGGGACCAGGCCGAACTCACCCGGATGGTCTTTGAACAGCAGGTCAGCCGCTACGCCAAGGGCGACGATTTGCCGCCCGGCGTCATTAAGCTCGTCAAGGTCTATGTCGCTATGAAGCGCAAGCTGTCGGTGGGCGACAAAATGGCCGGCCGCCACGGCAACAAGGGCGTCGTCTCCCGCATTCTGCCGGTCGAGGATTTGCCCTATTTCCAGGACGGCACCCCGGTCGACATGGTCCTCAACCCGCTGGGCGTCCCCTCGCGCATGAACGTGGGCCAGATTCTGGAGATCCATCTCGGGCGGGCGGCCAAGACCCTCGGCGATCAGCTGAACCTGCTGTTGGAAAACCAGAAAGCCGATGCCGTGCGCGATAAGCTCAAACGGATATTTTCCGATCCCGACACGCAGAAAGTGATTGCGGAGTATGACGAAGAGGACCTGCAGGCGTTCGCGGCCCAGTACAAAAACGGGGTCCACATGGCCACGCCGGTCTTCGACGGCTCCAAGGAGGAAGAGATCAAGGCGCTGCTGGCGGAAGCCGGGGTCGATACGACCGGCCAGACGACCCTCTACGACGGCCGGACCGGCGAGCCTTTCAAGGAAAAAATCACGGTCGGCACCATGTACGTGCTCAAGCTGCACCACCTGGTCGACGACAAGATCCACGCCCGTTCCATCGGCCCGTATTCGCTGGTCACCCAGCAGCCCTTAGGCGGCAAGGCTCAGTTCGGCGGGCAGCGGCTCGGGGAAATGGAAGTCTGGGCCATGGAGGCCTACGGGGCGGCCTACGCCCTGCAGGAATTCCTGACGGTAAAATCCGATGACATGGCCGGCCGCACGCGCATGTACGAAAAGATCGTCAAGGGCCAGAACGTTCTGGAGCCCGGCATCCCCGAGTCCTTCCGGGTGATGACCAAGGAGCTTCAGGCCCTGGGGTTGGACATCGACCTGATCGAGGGCAAGGGCTGATGACCGGCGTCGTTGCCCCGTACCATCCCCATTTAAGACGTAAAAGGGAGTAACTGCCATGATGGATACATTGTACGATTTTTTCGCCAAACCGACCGATCCCAGGAAATACACCGGCATCAAGATTTCGCTGGCTTCTCCGGAACAGATCCGCAAGTGGTCGTTCGGAGAAATCAAGAAGCCCGAGACCATCAACTACCGGACTTTCAAACCCGAGCGCGACGGGCTTTTCTGCGCCAAGATATTCGGACCGACCAAGGATTACGAGTGCAACTGCGGCAAGTACAAGCGCATGAAGCACCGCGGCGTCATCTGCGAGAAGTGCGGGGTGGAGGTCATCCAGTCCAAAGTGCGCCGGGAAAGAATGGCCCACATCGAGCTGGCGACTCCGGTCTCCCACATCTGGTTTCTCAAGAGCCTGCCCAGCAAGATCGGAAACCTGCTGGATCTCACGCTCAAGAACATGGAGAAGGTTCTTTACTTCGACAGCTACATCGTCGTCGATCCGAAAGAGACCGATCTGACCCGCGGGCAGCTGCTGACCGACGAAAAATACCGCGACGCGCTCGAAAAGTACGGCCCGAATTTCAAGGCCGGCATCGGTGCCGAAGCCGTCAAGGAAATGCTGGCCGACTTGAACCTGGACGAGATCTACACGGAGCTGCGCCGGGACATCCGCGAGACCGGCTCGGTCGCCAAGCGCCAGAAGCTGGCCAAGCGCCTTAAAATCGTCGATGCCTTCCGCAAGTCCGGCGTCAACCCGCTGTGGATGATCATGGACGTGATTCCCGTGCTGCCGCCCGACCTGCGGCCGCTGGTGCCCCTGGAAGGCGGCCGCTTCGCCACCTCGGACCTCAACGATCTCTACCGGCGGGTCATCAACCGCAACAACCGGTTAAAACGGCTGATCGATCTCAAGGCCCCGGACATCATCGTGCGCAACGAGAAGCGGATGCTGCAGGAGTCGGTCGACGTGCTGTTCGACAACGGCCGGCACGGCCGGGTGATCACCGGCACCAACAAGCGGCCGCTCAAGTCCCTGAGCGACACCCTGAAGGGCAAGCAGGGCCGTTTCCGTCAGAACCTTCTGGGCAAGCGCGTTGACTACTCGGGCCGCACGGTGATCACGGTCGGCCCCGACCTGCGGCTGCACCAGTGCGGCTTGCCCAAGGTCATGGCGCTCGAGTTGTTCAAACCCTTCGTCTACTACCGCCTGGAACAAAAAGGGCTGGTGTCGACCGTCAAGAGCGCCAAGAAAATGGTCGAACGCGAGACGCCCGAGGTGTGGGACACGCTCGATGAGGTCGTCAAGGAATACCCGGTGATGCTCAACCGGGCCCCGACCCTTCACCGGCTGGGCATCCAGGCTTTCGAGCCGATTTTGATCGAAGGCAAGGCCATCCAACTCCACCCGCTGGTCTGTACGGCATTCAACGCGGATTTCGACGGCGATCAGATGGCGGTCCATGTGCCGCTGTCGGTCGAAGCCCAGATCGAAGCGCGCGTTTTGATGCTTTCGAGCAACAACATCCTCTCGCCGGCCAACGGCTCGCCAATCATCGTTCCCAGCCAGGACATCGTCCTGGGGCTCTACTACATGACGCGCAGCATTCCGGCCCGCCGCGGCGAGGGCAAATGTTTCGCCAATCCCGAGGAAGTTCGCATCGCCTACGATGCCGGGGCGGTCGAGCTGCATGCCGAGATCGCGGTGCGCATGAACGGCAGCCGCGTGAAGACGACCGTCGGGCGGATCCTGCTCTGGGAGATCATCCCGGAAGAAGACATCTTCGACCTGCGGCACATCATGGTCAAGGAGCGCCCGGAAGCGCGCCTCATCTGCCGCAAGCTCAAGGAGGGGGGCGATTTTGCCGATCTGGTCGCGGCCTACTCCCAGAGCCCCGACAAACAAAACGGCGGCCGCATCGGCCTGGTCCGCAAGGACGAGTTTGTCAATTACTTCAACATCGACGAGGACACCGCCGACAAGGTGTACTACCTGAAGGTCGGCGATGTCAGCGAGGTGCTCTCCGCCGACGGCAAACACCACATTTTTCAGGTGCTGGGGCGCCAGGCGCCGATCCCCTTCGAGGTCGTCAACCGCGTGATGGACAAGAAAACGCTGCGGGACCTGGTGGACTATGTCTATCGCAACCTCGGCCCCAAGGCGACCGTCATCCTGGCCGACCGCCTCAAGAACACCGGCTATCGCTATTCGACCGAAGGCGGCCTGTCGATCTCGATCGACGCCATGATCACACCCGACTCGAAGTGGAAGATCCTCAGCGACTCCGAGCGCCAGGTCGAGGAAATCAGCCGCCAATACACGGAAGGGTTGATCACCCAGGGCGAGAAATACAACAAGGTCGTCGACATCTGGGCCAAGGCTACCGATGACGTCGCCAACGAAATGATGGAGGCCATGCGGCTGGCACCGGTCATGGACGCCGAAGGCCGGCCGGTCACCGATGACAAGGGCCAGCCGATCATCGCCGAGAGCTTCAACCCGATCTTCATGATGGCGGATTCCGGCGCCCGCGGCAGCAAGGACCAGATGCGGCAGCTGGCCGGCATGCGCGGCCTGATGGCCAAGCCCTCCGGGGAAATTATCGAAACCCCGATCACCTCCAACTTCCGCGAGGGGCTTTCGGTCTTGCAGTACTTCATTTCCACCCACGGCGCTCGCAAGGGCCTGGCGGATACGGCCCTGAAGACGGCCAACTCGGGCTATCTCACCCGCCGCCTGGCGGATGTGGCCCAGGACTGCATCGTCATGGAAGATGACTGCGGCACCCGCATGGGCGTGGAGGTCGGCCCGCTGATCGAAGGTGGCGAGGTCATTCAGCGCATCGGGGAGCGCCTTCTGGGGCGCGTGGCGGCCGAAGATGTCATCGACCCCTTCAACGAGGAGGTCATCGTGGCGGCCAACGAAGACATCGACGAGGCCGTGGTCAAGCGGATCGAGGATGCCGGCCTGACCGGTGTCCGGATCCGTTCCGTGCTGACCTGCAAGACCAGAACCGGCGTGTGCGCCAAGTGTTACGGCCGGGACCTCGCCCATGGTCAGACCGTGGAGCACGGCCAGGCCGTCGGCATCCTGGCGGCCCAATCGATCGGTGAGCCCGGCACCCAGCTGACGATGCGCACCTTCCACATCGGCGGCACCGCCAGCCGCCGGGTCGAGCAGGCCGACATCCGCGCCCGGGTGGACGGTTTGATCAAATTCATCGACCTGCGGGTGGCCAGCAATTCCGAGGGCCAGATGGTGGTCATGAACCGCCGCGGCGGCAAGTTCACGATCGTCAACGAAAAGGGCCGTGAACTCGAGAGTTTTCCGGTCATCTACGGGGCGCACCTGTTGGTCAAAGACGGGGCCGAGGTTAAAGCCGGCGATCTGCTGGCCTCCTGGGACCCCTTCACCACCCCGATCCTGACCGAGATCGACGGCATCGTCAAGTTCGGCGACATCGTGCCCGGCAAGACGATGCAGGAGAAGGTCGACCCGGTGACCGGCAAGTCGAGCCAGACGATCACCGAATCGAAGAACACCGAAGAGCGTCCGCGCATCTCGATCAAGGACAAGGACGGCAAGACCGCCAAGCTGCCGGGATCGACCGCCATGGCCCGCTACATGCTGCCGATCGATGCGATCCTGATGGTCGAAGAGGGCGACAGCGTCAAGGCCGGCGATGTCGTTTCCAAGCTGCCGCGTGCGACGACCAAAACCAAGGACATCACCGGCGGTCTGCCGCGGGTGGCCGAGCTGTTCGAGGTCCGCAAGCCCAAGGAGGTCGCCATCCTGAGCCAGATCGACGGCTATGTCTCGATCGCCAAGGGCACCAAAAAGGGCAAGCAGAAAATCACCATAAGCCCGGTAGACGGGGTCGGCGAAACCAAGGAATACCTGATTCCGCGCGGCAAGCACATCAATGTCATCGACGGAGATTACGTGCGGGCCGGCGAGCCCCTGATCGGTGGCTCGGCCGTGCCCCAGGACATCCTCAACATCAAGGGCGAAGTCGCCCTGGCGCGCTACCTGGTGGACGAGGTTCAGGAAGTCTACCGGCTGCAGGGCGTGCGCATCAACGACAAGCACATCGAGGTCATCGTGCGCCAGATGATGCGGCGGGTCAAGGTCGTCGAGGTCGGCGACACCGAGTTCATCGCCGAGGAGCAGGTCGACCGCGTGCGGTTTGACGAAACCAACCGGGCCGTCATCGAGCAGGGCGGCAAACCGGCGGTGGCCGAGCCTCTGATCCTGGGCATCACCAAGGCCTCGCTCAGCACCGACAGCTTCATTTCGGCCGCCTCGTTCCAGGAGACCACCAAGGTGCTGACGGATGCCGCGATTTCGGGCGCGGTCGACTTCCTGAGGGGGTTGAAGGAAAACGTGATCATGGGCCGGCTGATTCCCGCCGGCACCGGCATTGCCGCCTACAACGATGTAGCGGTCGAGGTGGTCGACGAGGCCTGATCCCCGAAAGAAAACTCTTGACATCGGACCCGTGACTGTATACAAGTTGCGCTTTTACCAACCAAACGAAACGCGTTTATTCAGACTTTAAAATAATGATTTTTGCAAGGCCAGAGGGAGAAGGCTGCACAGTCATAGGCCGACGACCGATACCACAGCTAAAATCTTTAGGTTGAAGTCCATAGATTGCAAGCAAGAGGACCATATGCCAACTATCAGCCAGCTGGTTCGCAAGGGCCGAAAACGGGTAAAAAAGAAAACCAACACGCCGGCCTTGAGAGGGGCGCCCCAGAAAAGAGGGGTCTGTACCCGCGTGTACACCTCGACGCCCAAAAAGCCCAACTCGGCCCTGCGCAAAGTCGCCCGCGTCCGGTTGACCACCGGCATCGAAGTGACCGCCTATATTCCCGGCATCGGCCACAACCTGCAGGAGCACTCCGTGGTGCTGGTGCGCGGCGGCCGGGTCAAGGACCTACCGGGCGTGCGCTACCACATCGTGCGGGGGACCCTGGACACCCTCGGGGTCGCCGACCGCAAGCAGGGGCGCTCCAAATACGGGGCCAAGAAGCCGAAGTGATCGGTGCGTTCGACAATCGATAAATTTTGAACAGATGGTGTAGTGTATGCCGAGAAGAAGAGAAATAGCCGTAAGAAAGATCAGCGCCGATCCCAAGTTCAGCAGTGAACTGGTCGCCAAGTTCATTCGCAAGATCATGCGGGACGGCAAGAAGAGCACCGCCGAAAACATTCTCTACGATGCGCTGAACATCATCGAAGAGAAGACCAAGCAGCCGCCGCTTAAAGTCTTCGAACAGGCGGTCGACAACATCAAGCCGTTCATCGAGGTGAAATCGCGGCGGGTCGGCGGCTCCACCTACCAGGTGCCGACCGAAATCCGGCCCAGTCGCCGTACGGCGCTCGGGATCCGGTGGCTGATCGAGTTTTCCCGCAAGCGGCCCGAAAAAGGCATGGCCCGCAAACTGGCCGGAGAACTGATGGATGCCGCCAACAACCGCGGCGCTGCGGCGAAGAAGAAGGAAGACACGCACAAGATGGCCGAGGCCAACAAGGCTTTTGCCCACTTCCGCTGGTAATCGGCACCACGCTAATGGCGGGATGAACCACCGCCCGGCACGTTGCGCACCTGGCACCGTGTTTGCGCTTTTTAAGGGGAGGACGCAGAGATGGCGAAGAAGAAGTTTGAGCGGACCAAGCCGCACGTGAATGTGGGCACGATCGGCCACATCGATCACGGCAAGACGACCTTGACCGCGGCGATCACCAAGCACATGGGC
>JBAPWQ010000210.1:0-7896 GCA_049283795.1 Desulfobacterales bacterium
TTGCTCGACGCACCGATGACGGCGACTTTTTTGGGCCTGAACAAGGATTCCAGCATGATTTTTTCTCTCCCTTGTCGAATGACGATTGACTAAAGCATAATTCAAATGATCTATCTGAAGGAAACCCTACCCCAGCCCTTATGAATAAAAGGGGGGGAATTCCCCTCCCTTTGCCAAGGGGAGGCCGGGGGGGAGTTTTGCAGTGTGACCGTAATTTCGAATCAGAGCGCTAACCCTTTCTTTCTTCGAGCTGCTCGATGAAGGCTTCGACGTTGGTCTTGGTCTGTTCGTCGGAAACCAGGCGCATGTCGTTGAGGTCGCCGTTGATGATCAAGCTCGGGATGCCGGTGATTTCTTCCATGCGCTGGGGCATACCGTAGCGGCAGTTGGAGTTGTTGGGACAGGTCTTGGCATCGTGGTATATAATCCCGTCCACCTTGAAGAAGGCCAGCATGTCCTTGATGTACTTCTCCTTGGCCTCGTCGGCACGCGTTATGAAAAGTTCGGTGTAGGCCCGCGCCATGCTTCGAAACGGGTCCTCGGGGTCGAAGGCCTTGAAAATCCAGCTGTTGCAATAGGTCGAGGCCAGTACGCAGGTGCCCAGTTCGGCAAACATCTTCGAGTGGGCGCTGAGACGGCCCCAGACCGGCATGCCTTCCCAGTAGATCCGGAAGCGTTCGCCCTCGACGGCGGCCTCGTGGTGGGCGATGCGCTCCTTCATTTCAGCCAGCAGCAGCTGGTAGTAATCCACCGCCGCCTGGGTGCCGCGCAAAACGACCGCCGGACCCATCTGGATCGTGCCGTCATAGAAGGTCAGGGGCGAGGGCAGGCTGGCGGCGGTGTCGAGGACGTCCTTCCACAAATCCGAGCACCGGCGCGAGAGTCCCAAAACCCGTTTCAGTTCTGCCATGTCGAAAGTGTTGCCGGAAATTTCCTCCAGCGGCGGGATGAGGGCCTCCATCTGCCGCGCGATCGAATCGACGTGCTTGTCGGATACCTCCCCGATGCCGCGGTGGGTGTGGATGCCGAGCAGCGGCACCTTGAATTCACGGGCGTACCAGGCGAACCAGTCCTGCACGTCGCGGCATTGGTTGGTGTTGTAAACCAGCACGTCGGGCCGGGGCACGGACTCGATTCCCGGATAGGCTTTCGACAGCGGCGTGGTGCCCTTCAGGTAAGCGCCCACGTCGGCCGTCAGGTAGGAGCAGATGTCCGGCGAGTAGCCCACGGCATTGGCGACCGGAATCATGTCCGTCGCCGCGCGGGTCGCACCGAGCATCGCGCCGTGGTTTTCGGGGAAGTGAACCAGAAAGCCCATCGACCGCAGGATCTCGGCCGGTCCCACGCTCGTGCACCAGGCGATCTTGCGGCTGCGGTTCTTCGAGGCGTCGTTCAACTCGTAGAAATATTCGGCCATGATGCGACCCATTTCGCGGGAGGCCTTGATCGGTTTGCGCAGGATCTTTTTTTCTTCAGCCATGTGTTTTCCTTTCGGTATCGGTTGGGCCCGGAGGGGCCCGGTGGGCCCGGTTAGTCGGTTTGCCGGTTTGCCAGTTAGCCAGTTAGGTCGGTTAGGTCAGTTAGTCGGTTTGCCGGTTGAGCCCGTCAGTTACGCTATAGTGGGATTGGACGGTTGAGTCATTTTACCATTGCTGAAATCCACTCTCTCGACTGTGCCTAACTTGACCGGTTAACGGGTTAACCGGCAAACGGGCCAACCCGCTAAACCGTTTCAATCGCATACAACGCCGCGCCGATGGCGCCGGTCAGCTGCGGGTGTTCCGGCACCAGGATGTCGCGGCCCAGGATCTCGGCCGCCATTTTGACCAGGTAGGGGTTGTGTTCGACCACCCCGCCGGTCATCACCACGTGTTCGGTCAAGGCATCCATCTCGAGCACCCGCTTGATGACCGAATAAAAGACGCCCTTGACGATGTCGGTCACCAGTTTGCCGCGCCGGATGTTTTCGAGCACTTCGGTGGCGGAGAAAACCGTGCAGAAGCTGCCGAGCTTGACCATGTTTTCGGACCGGCGCGCCAGGGCGTCCATGTCTTCGAGGGGGATATCGAGCCGGGCCGACATTTCCTCCAGGAAGGCACCGGTCCCGGCGGCGCACTTGCGGTTCATCTTGAAGCCGGTGCGGCGGCCTTTTTCATCGAGCTTAATGACCTTGTTGTCCTGGCCGCCGATGTCGATGATGGTGATCGATTGTGGAAAATACCGGTAGCAGCCTTTGGCGTGGCAGCCGATTTCGGTCCGGGAGTCGTCGGCGAAAGATACGGTATTGCGGCCGTAGCCGGTCGACACCGCCCGCTGAATCGCTTCGTGCGGCGCGCCGGCCATTTGGAGCGCGGTTTCAAGGCAGGCGGCCGCCGTGGCCGGAAAGTCGGTCCCGGATTTTTTGACGGCGAAGCCCGCCAGGTTTCCGTCCGGGTCGAGGACGGCGACTTTCGTGCGCGAAGAGCCCACGTCCGCCCCCACGAAAAGACGGCGTGCCGGGTGGTGATCCGCTGCTGTCAAAATTTCGATTCCAGTCCTTTGACCAGCGCCTGCAGGGTCGTGTTGAAGGGGGTTTCGATGCCGGCCTGACGTCCGTAATCGACGAACTTGCCGTTGATAAAATCGACTTCGGTCCGGCGCCCGGCCTCGATGTCCATGAGCATCGAGGGCTTGTGCGCGCCGGCCTTGCCCATGTAGTCGATGGCGTTAGGGTAGAAATTCCAGCCCAGCTCTATTTCGTTGGCGCGGGCGATCTTGACACACTCCTTGACCAGTGCATCGACGATCGGAAAGACGATCGGATCGGTCATCGCCTGGGCCATGGTCAGGCCCGTAACGGCGCACACCGGGTTCATGCAGGCGTTTAAAATGGCCTTGCGCCAGACCATCGAGATAATCTGGCCGGTATGGGCGGTGGTTAGACCGCAGTCCGAGAGCGCTTCGGCAATGCCTCGGGCCGCCGGCGCGGACTGCGCATCAAGTTCCTGCAGGTAGTGCGGCGGGTGGTGAAACGGCATGCGCACATGACCCGGCGCCACCAGCCCGCAGCCGTAGTTGACCACGGCCCGCAAGATCGATTTTTCTCCGAGAACATCGGCGAAGACCCGTTCGGTGTCGATGCCGTTTTGCCAGCTGACCACGTACAGGCCCTCGCGATGAAAGCCCTCGACGGCCGAGGCGATCAGTGCGTTGGCGTTGGCCTTTACGGTGATGAAGATCACATCCGGCGGATCAGTCCCCAGGTCGTCGATGCTGGTGGTCACCCGGGATACGGATTGCTGCAGGTTCTCGGCCCCCTCGATGATGATGCCCGGCTTCAGGGCCGGTTCGATCAACTCGCGAACAACATCGCACAGGGTGACATCATGCCCCTTGCGGGCCAGAAAAGCCGCCACGATGCACCCCACCGGCCCGGCCCCCACCACGGCGAACTTCTGCGGGCGAAAATCGGATTTTTCATTCATGAGTTCCTCCCTTTCGGTTGGGCCGTTGGCCCGGTTGGCCGGTTGAGCCGGTTGAGCCGGTTTGGCCCGTTGGGCCGGTTGAGACGGTTTCCGGTTAAAACACAAATTTCTGCTCAGCAGGGTTCAACAACCACAATGGGCAGAATACCACTGAAGCGTTTATCGAAGGCCAGTTCCGCTATAGCGGGACTAACGGGCTCAACGGGCTAACCGGCAAACGGGATAACGGGCTAAACGGGCCAACCGGCCTAACCATCTTTATCTGAGCTGTTTGGGCCTTTCGTCGACCACGCGCAGGGCCTTGCCCTCGCTGCGCATGAGGGCCTTGGGTTCGACCAGTTCGACCTCGACGCCGATGCCCATGTTGCCTTTGATGTGGGCACCGATTTTGCCCTCGACCTCGAAACGTTTTTCGCGGCCGATTTCGTAGATTTCCTTCTTGCCCTCGACCTGGATCACCAGTTGGTCCAGGTAGCCCTTCTTGCGAACGAGCAGCCGGTACTGGGGCTCGACCTCTTCGATGTCGAGCAGCAGGGCCTCGATCTGGGAGGGAAAGACGTTCACGCCGCTGATGATCAGCATGTCGTCGGTGCGTCCGAAGACCTTGTCCATCTTGATGAAGGTCCTGCCGCAGGCGCACTTTTCGCGGCGCAGCCGCGTAATGTCCTTGGTGCGATAGCGGATCATCGGCATCGCGCGCCGCTGAAGGGCGGTGAAGATCAGCTCGCCCCGCTCGCCCGGCGGCACCGGCTCGAACGTCTGCGGGTCGACGATTTCGGCCAGGAAATGGTCTTCGTTGATGTGCAGCCCGTCCTGGGCCTCGCAGTCGAATGCCACCCCCGGACCCCCCAGTTCCGTCAGCCCGTAGGCCTCGTGGGCCTTGATGCCCATGCGCTCTTCGATTTCATCGCGCATCTGCGTCGTCCAGGGTTCGGCGCCGAAGACCCCGGCGCGCAGGACCAGCGACCGGATGTCGACCTTGAGTTCCCGGGCCCGCTCGGCAATGGTCAGGGCATAGGACGGCGTGCAGCACAGCACCGTCGTCTTGAAGTCTTTCATGATCGTGATCTGCCGTTCGGTCAGCCCGGAGCTGGTCGGCACGACCGTGCAGCCGATCGACGAGGCCCCCTGGTGAAAGCCGAGTCCGCCGGTAAAAAGCCCGTACCCGTAAGCATTCTGAAGCATGTCTTCCTTGCGGACGCCGGCGGCCCAGAGATTGCGGGCCATGCACTCGCTCCACTGCGCGAGGTCCTCGGCCGTGTAGGGGCCGGTGATCGGCTTGCCGGTCGTGCCCGAGGAGGCGTGCACCCGTACCACGTCTTTGAGGGGCACGGCGCACAGGTCGAAGGGGTAGTTGTCGCGCAGGTCGGTTTTCTGGGTCATGGGCAGTTTGGCGACATCTTCGAGGCTGGTGATGCTCTCGGCCGTGATGCCCGTTTCGGCGAATTTTTTCCGATAAAAGGGGATCCGTTCGGCCACCCACCCGACAGTCTCCCTCAGCTTTTCCAGCTGAAATTTCTGAAGTTCTTCCACCGGCAGGCATTCAAAAGCATCGTTCCAGGGCATGGGCGCTCCTCCTTGTTGGGTGACGGCTGCCGGGGCGGGTGTGCGCAGCGGCGGCCCAAAACGTGAATAATGAATGGAAACCGGCTCTATGACACCGGTTTCGCGGCCCCGGACTCATCGTTTCCAGGGCGCATTGGACTAAATGGCCGGCTCAAGCCGCCTGTGCGGCCGCGCTGTAACCGAGTTCGAAGGCTTTCAGGTTGCCGGTTAGAAAGGCCGGCTTGGTCTTGCGCTGCATGGCTTCCTTGATCTGGTCGGTCGCGAGCGGCAGGACGCCGGTCTGGATCAGCGCTCCGAGCAGGACCATGTTGACGGCCAGCGGGTTGCCGGCCTCCTCGGCCAGTTTGGCCGCATTGAAGGCGATCAGCTTGGCCGTCTTGGCCCGGATCAGGTCCTGCAGGTGTTTCAGGTCGGGATAGACGCCCTTGCCGATGTTGACGGTAAAGGGCATCAGGGGCGCCAGGTTGGTGATGACCACAGTGCCGGTGTTGCACTTGTTGAGGGCCCGCAGGGTTTCGGCCGGCTCGAAGCCGACCAGGATGTCGGCCTCGCCGTCGGCGATGATCGTGCTGCGCGCATCGCCGAAAATAAGGGCCGATTCCACCACCCCGCCTCTTTGGGCCATGCCGTGTATTTCACTCATCTGCAGTGGAATGCCGGCCATCAGGGCCGCTTCGCCCAGTACGCTCGAAGCCAGCAGGTTGCCTTGGCCGCCGACCGCGACGATGATCAGTCGTGTTGTCTTCATATAAATTTTCCTTCGAAAAATTCATGAAATTTCATAGCCAGTCCTACGCCGTTTTTTTCTCCTTGAGCGGCAAAATGGCGTTTTCGGGGCAGATCTGGGCGCAGAGGGCGCAGCCCGTGCAGAGGTTCACATCGTTTTTGATGCGCTCGTTCCAGACGTAGAAGGCCGGGCAGGCGAGGTTGTCCATGCAGTCGCGGTGATTGCGGCACTTGTCGGTCACCTCGAAGGGTTTGCGCCCGGCCAGTTTGAGACTCTTGGCGTACAGGGCGCAGGTTTCCTGGCTGATGATGACCGAAACGCCCTTGAAGTCGATGGCCGTGCGGATGGCCTCGATGCTCTTTTTGACCTTGTAGGGCTTGACGATCGTCACGTGCGGAACGCCGATGGCGCGCACGACCGCCTCGATCGACACCCGCCCGAAGCCGTCCATGCGGAGCTGCTGCATGTCGACGCCCGGATGCGGCTGGTGGCCGGTCATGGCCGTGGTGCCGTTGTCCAGAATGACCAAGGTGAAGTTGTGGTTGTTGAACACGGCATTGATCAGGCCCGGAATTCCCGAATGGAAAAAAGTGGAATCGCCGATAAAGGCGATCACCTTCTTGTCGGTGACTTTGGAAAACCCGCCGGCGGTGCCCACCGAGGAGCCCATGCAGATCAGAAAGTCGGCCGAGGACAGGGGCGGCAGCAACCCGAGCGTGTAGCAGCCGATATCGGTCGGATAGATGGTCTTCAGGCCCTCGGCCGCCTTGCGGACCTCGTAGAACGTGGCGCGGTGCGAACAGCCGGCGCACAGGGTCGGCGGCCGCTGGGGAATTTCCGGCACGTCGCTCAGGTCGGGCACGGCCGGGGGTTCGTACGCCACGCCGAAGTAAGCGGCCAGGACGCGTCTGACCTGCGCCGGGTTGTACTCGTAGAGCCGGGAGAAGAGATCGGGCGCCTTGCCGGCGATCGGCAGCGTCAGCCCTTCCTCCTGGGCCAGGGCCTTGACGGCTTCCTCCAGGTAGGGCTCGCCCTCCTCGACCACCAACACCTTTTCGCAGTTTCGCAGATAGTCCTTGATCAGCTGCGGGGGCAGGGGATGGGAAAAACCGATCCGCAGCACCCGCACCCGCTCCGCAATTCCCAGCTCCTCGACGGCGTCGCTGACGTAATTGTAGCCGACACCGCTGCAGACGATACCCCAGGCGCCTTTGCCTTCGAGGAAATTGTAGCGCGAGGTTTCGGCCCGCTGCATCGCGCTGTCGTAATTTTTCAGCAATTTGACGTGCAGTTTGCGCGAAACCGCCGGCACCGTCACCAGGTTCATCGGGTCCTTGACGAAGTCGCCCCTGGTGATCCGCTTTCTTAAGTTTCCGAGTTCCACGATGCCGCTGGAATGATTGATGCGGGTGGTCGTCCGGAAAAGGACCGGTTCCTTGAGTTCTTCGGAAAGATCGAACGCATAGGCCACCATCTCCTTGGCCTCGCGCACCGAGGAGGGCTCGAGCATCGGCAGCCCGGAGATCTTGGCGTAATAGCGGTTGTCCTGTTCGTTCTGGCTGGAAAACATGAAGGGGTCGTCGGCGGTCAAGATCACCATGCCGCCCTTCACGCCGACATAGGCCAGGGTCATCAGCGCATCGGCGGCGACGTTCAGGCCGACGTGCTTCATGACGCACATGGAGCGCACGCCGGCGTTGGCGGCGGCGGCGGAAACCTCCATGGCGACTTTCTCGTTGGTGCTGTACTCGAAATAGAGATCGCTTTCGCGCGACATCTGAAAAAAGTTGAGGGAAAGCTCCGAGGACGGGGTGCCGGGATAGGTGCTGGCGAAAGCGACGCCAGCCTCGATCGCGCCCCGGGCAATGGCCTCGTTGCCGAGGAGCAGCATTTTCTCGCCGGGATTGTCGGTCAGTAGCTTGTGCATGGCAGGTACCTGGAAAACGGTTTTAGGTTTCTGGTTTTAGGTTTCGGACCAAGCTTCTTTTCAACAATTGAATTGGATTAAACCTGGCGGTCGTTCCTTCCATATCTCATTGGCATTGGATCCGGTAGGGGCGAAAAATTTTTCGCCCCTACAACGATTTCGGAGATTCAAGGCACCATGATGGGGCGTTGGTGGATTTTGCGGTTGTGCAC
>JBAPWQ010000211.1:0-9710 GCA_049283795.1 Desulfobacterales bacterium
GACAAAGGTGATATGGGCCAAGGCGGTAAAGGCAATTATGAATATGTGGGCGGAACAGGAAAGTATGCTGGACTAAAAGGGAGTGGCGAATACACAATGGTAGAGTTAAAGCCAGCCAAAGAGGGTACCTTTCAAAGTATCAGCACATATAAGGGGAATTGGGAATTGCCCTAAAAATTCTGCAAACGGTGATAAAAGGCACAAAAAAATAGGCAGGGTAATGCGGCTCTGCCTTCCCACCTCCTGGGTGTAGATACCTCCAACGTATATGAAAATTTTTCCCCTTTTAAAAAATACATATACTGATCAACGTCTATTTCTCATTTTTAAAGAAGGTTTGAGCTGCCTTAGCGAACACCGTCAAACTCGCTACGAAGCCAAAAAAAACGGAGACTCAAAATAGTCTCCGCCGATTTCGTCCAGATACAGGATTCACACTATAGTCAGTTCAAATCAGTTCAGTGGGGTATGGTATTCTGTTGCCTTTGGTATTGAAGTTTTACCGTTTTGTCAGATCTTGCATGTCGGAAATTTGTTATCGTTGTATACACAACTGTTAATGTAGTAGCCCAGTATCGCTATGGCCAAAATTATTCCTATCATGAACAACCTCCCGGCGAATTATCCCGCAACGTCGATGCCCGGATCGCATCCCAAGTTAGGATCAGGTTTTTCGCACTCTTTATTCGCTTCTCTGGTATCTACGTGACCATCGGTGTCGTCTTTGGTGTAGTCTTGCAATTTTTCATCAGCCATCGTTCGTCTCCTTGTTTCGATTTGTATTGTTTGCTTTGTTCCCTATTCATTTCTAATTTAGCTACGAAACCGGATCTGACAATAAGAGATGAAAAACAGACTAACAATAGGTAAAAACTACCATAGCTAACGAATAGCAAGCACTGGCATATGCAGCGCCGGCTGCGTTGCGTTATTTAGTTCGATAAATTCAATTCGTTTAACCCCTTACTCACTGTTTAATATGGTTTCCCTTAGCCCTGCACGAAGGCTCAGCATGGCTAAAAACTCGATCCCGCTGAACTCGGACTGGTCAACGGCAAGCGAGCGAAGCGAGCCAGTGTAATCCGCTCGATACAGCGAGAGCGCTAAGGATTCTTGAGGGTGGGCGTGGTTTTTGGAAAGGGATGGGTTGGGGGTAGTCACACGTCCCCCCCAGGGTGTTGAAAATGTGCATTACCTTAATTTGTCTGAGAATAATGTGCATTTCAATGACAATTATTGTCAGCGCGATGGGAGGTGGACCCCATCGGCTGGACAACCTGAGGGGTAGAATAAGCTATGAGCCGAGAGCTTTTGAAAAGATAAAAAGGCATCAGGCAGCCTCGGCGAGGGTAACAAAGAGGCGGTAGATAAGCTCGACGATCCTGCTCTTGACGCAACCATCCGCAACCGAAACAAAAAAGGAGTTGAGCCAAACTGGCTAACTCCTTGATTTCTTTGGCGGGAGCGACGAGACTCGAACTCGCGACCTCCGGCGTGACAGGCCGGCGTTCTAACCAACTGAACTACGCCCCCGTATTATTATCGACCCCGCTTCCACCTGATGCCCATTAAATCGAATGGTAGGCGGAACAGGGCTTGAACCTGTGACCCTCGGCTTGTAAGGCCGATGCTCTCCCAACTGAGCTATCCGCCCATGTTCTGACTTTGGGTTCACAAAAAGAGCCGTATAGCTAACAGCAACGATATTGGTTGTCAAGCGCAAAATCGAGTTGCCGGCTTCGTTTACTTTAAAGTGGATCCGCCTCCATTGCGCAGCCCTATATCAGATTGGCCGGCTGGTTGTCGACGCCGGCATCGGCCGCAATCTCAAAGCTGATGTCGTTTTTTGTAAACAGGGCCGCGCCATCCTGAACGATGATTGCATGCGTGAGAACCTCGTCCATGTGATCGGCCGTGACGATTTCAATTTGTTTCTTTATCGGCTTGGGAATGTCGCGGATGTCTTTCTCGTTTTCGCGTGGAATGATCACCTTCGTAATCCCCCCCCGGTGGGCTGCCAGAATCTTTTCCTTTAAACCGCCGATCGGCAGCACGCGCCCCCGCAGGGTTATTTCACCGGTCATGGCCAGGTCGCGATGAACGGACCGCTTGGTCAGCGCCGACACGATTGAGGTGCACATGGTAATTCCGGCCGAGGGTCCGTCTTTGGGAATCGCCCCTTCGGGAATATGGATGTGGATGTCATATTTTTTATGGAATTTTTCGTCGATCTGCAGATAGGCCGCGCGCGAGCGTACGTAGCTGACGGCGGCTTGGGCCGATTCCTGCATCACGTCACCGAGTTTTCCAGTCACAGTCAGCTGGCCCTTGCCGGGCATGATTACCGTTTCCACATTCAGCAGCTCTCCGCCGACCTGTGTCCAGGCCAGCCCTGTCACCAGGCCGACCTGGTCTTTTTCCTCGATCTGCCCCTCCCGGAAGCGGGCCGGTCCCAAATACTTGGTCACCGATTTTGTGGAAACCGTGTAGGCACTCTTTTCCTTGCCCTTGCTCTTGTTCTTGAGCACTTCCTTGGCGATTTTGCGGCAAATGGAGGCGATTTCCCGTTCCAGGTTTCGAACGCCGGCCTCACGCGTGTATTTTCTGATAATCGTATAAATGGCGTTTGGCGAAAAGAGGATGTTCTTGCCTTCGAGACCGTTTATTTTAATCTGTTTGGGAACCAGAAACCCCTCGGCAATATGGTATTTCTCATATTCCGTGTAGCCGGGCAGGCGGATGATCTCCATGCGGTCCTGCAAGGGCAAGGGGATGTCGGGCAGCGTGTTGGCGGTGGTGATGAACAGGATGTCCGACAGGTCGTAATCGACATCCAGGTAATGATCGTTGAATGCGTAGTTCTGTTCGGGATCGAGGACCTCCAGCAACGCCGCCGATGGGTCGCCTCTGAAGTCCATGCTCATTTTGTCCACTTCGTCCAGGCAAAAAACCGGGTTGTTGACGCCGATCTTTTTAAGCGACTGGATGATCTTGCCCGGCAAGGCACCGATATACGTGCGCCGGTGGCCGCGGATCTCGGCTTCGTCGCGAACGCCGCCCAGCGACATGCGGACGAATTTGCGCTCGGTCGCCCGGGCCACCGATTTTGCCAAAGACGTTTTGCCGACCCCCGGCGGACCCACGAAGCACAATATCGGGCCCCTTATCTTTTGCACCAGCGTTTGGACCGCCAGGTATTCCAGTATGCGTTCCTTTGGTTTCTCCAGCCCGTAATGGTCTTCGTCGAGAATTTTTTCGGCATTGTCGATGTCGGTGTTGATGTCGGTTTTATCAAACCAGGGCAGGCTGACCAGCCAGTCGATGTAGTTGCGCACCACGGTGGCCTCGGCCGACATGGGGGTCATCAGCTTGAGCTTCTTGAGTTCGTTTTTTACCTTCTCGGTCGCTTCCTTGGACATCTTCTTCTTGGCTATTTTCTCTTCGACCTCGTTCAGGTCATCGAGCGTGTCCTCGTCGGAGCCCATCTCCTTCTTGATCGCGCGCATCTGCTCGTTCAGGTAATAATTTTTCTGGGTCTTCTCCATCTGTTCCTTGACCCGGCCCTTGATGCGCTGATCCATTTTGTATATGTCGATCTCCATCTGGATCAGGCTCAGCAGGAGCGCAAGCCGCTCTGATGGATCGATCGCCTCGAGCAAGCGCTGTTTGTCATCTATTTTGAAGGCGAAATGGGCCGCCAGCGTGTCGGCCAGTTTTGACGGGTCCTCGATCGCGGCGACATTGGCGACCAAATCCTTGGAGAGATTTTTATTGATGGCGGCATATTCCTCGAAGCCCTTCTGAACCGAACGACAGAGCGCGGTCCCCTCGGCCGCCGCCAACCGCGGTTCGAAGACCTTTTCCATCTCGACCTGAAAATACTCCTTCTCCGCCACAAACCGGAGGATGCGCCCCCGGGCGTCTCCTTCAACCAGAGCCTTGACGGTTCCGTCCGGCAGCCGCAGCAATTGCAGCACCTTGCCGATGGTCCCCAGGCGGCTGATGTCGGCCTCGTTCGGATTGTCTATCCCGGCCTTCTTCTGGGTGGCAAGAAATACGCGCTTGTCCCGGTTCATCGCTTCGGACAGCGCGCTGACCGATTTGGGCCGGCCCACAAAAAGGGGCGCCACCATGTGCGGGAAGACGACGATATCTCGCAGCGGCAGCAGCGGCAGGATCATACGGGTCGGGTGGGCGTCATCGTCCTTGAAAATCTTCGGCAAACTAACCATGGCTACAACGTATTCTCTCGGATTTTCGATCCGTGGTGAATCGAAGTAAATGGTGATGGCGACGTGAGCAAAGCCCTGCAGTGCGGCTCACTCAAAATGTGTTCTCTCAGGCTTGCTTCTTTGTCTGTTCGTAAAGCAGAATCGGGTCTTCTTTCTTGATGACGACATCTTCGCTGATCACGCACTCCTTCACGTTGTCGAGGGAGGGTATCTCGTACATGATGTCGAGCATGCAGCTTTCCAGAATGGCCCGCAGCCCCCGGGCGCCGGATTTTCGTTTGATCGCCTCATTTGCAATGGCTTTCAGGGCGCTGTCGGTCAGTCGCAGGTTGACGCCTTCGAGTTCGAAAAGCTTCTGGAACTGCCGCAGCAAGGCATTCTTGGGTTCTTTTAATATTCGAATCAACGCTAATTCATTGAGTTCCTCCAAGGTAGCGATCACCGGCAGGCGGCCCAGAAACTCGGGAATCATGCCGTATTTGATCAAGTCTTCCGGCTGCACATCCTTGAGGATCTCACCGATGCTGCGTTCGTCGTCTTTTTTGATCTTGGCGCCGAAGCCCATTAGCTTGGACCCCATGCGCCGCTGAATAATTTTTTCCAAACCGTTGAAGGTTCCCCCGCAGATGAACAGAATGTTGGAGGTGTCGACCTTGACGAAATCCTGCTGGGGATGCTTGCGCCCGCCTTTGGGGGGCACGCTGGCCGTGGTGCCCTCGATGATTTTCAAGAGGGCCTGCTGGACGCCCTCGCCGGAAACGTCACGCGTGATCGACGGATTGTCGGACTTGCTGGCAATCTTGTCGATCTCGTCGATGTAGACAATGCCCCGCTTGGCTTTTTCAACATCGTAGTCCGCATTCTGCAACAGGGCCAGGATGATGTTCTCGACGTCCTCGCCCACGTATCCGGCCTCGGTCAGGCTGGTGGCATCGGCGATCGTAAACGGAACATTGAGAAACCGCGCCAGGGTCTGGGCCAGCAGGGTCTTGCCACAACCGGTCGGGCCGATCAGCAGGATGTTGCTTTTCTGAATCTCGACATCGCCGGTGCTGACCGACGTGTCGAGGCGCTTGTAATGGTTGTACACCGCGACAGCCAGGACTTTTTTGGCCCGCTCCTGCTCGATGACATATTCATCCAGGCGGCTCTTTATTTCCTTGGGGGCGAGCAGGCTGTTGACCTCCGAGGTCTCTTTTTCGGACTCTTCCTCGATGATCTCACTGCAAAGCTGGATGCACTCGTCACAGATATAGACGGCCGGGCCGGCGATCAGCTTGGTCACCTCTTTCTGGTTTTTTCCACAAAATGAACAGAAGAGGTTGTCATTGTCGTCTTCTTTTTTTCCCATCTTAGGCCTCCATCTTGTCGATACGATCCAAATCGTCCCGGTTGGTGATGACATGGTCGATGATGCCGTATTCTTTCGCCTCCTGACCGGACATGAAGAAATCGCGATCCGTATCTTTACCGATCTGAGTGATGTCCTTGCCCGTGTGGTTGACCAGAATCTGATTCAGGGTTTCTTTCATGCGTAAAATTTCCCTGGCCTGGATTTCGATGTCCGAAGCCTGACCCTGAAATCCGCCCATGGGTTGATGAATCAGAATGCGCGAATTGGGAAGCGAGTATCGTTTTCCATGCGCCCCGCACGCCAGCAGGAGCGCACCCATGCTGGCCGCCTGGCCGATGCAGACCGTGGTGACATCGGGCTTGATGTACTGCATGGTATCGTAAACGGCCAGGCCGGCGGTGACCAGGCCCCCGGGCGAGTTGATATAAAAATTGATGTCTTTGTCCGGATCTTCGGATTCGAGAAAAAGCAACTGGGCGATAAGAAGGTTCGCAACCTCATCGTTTATGGCGGTACCCAGAAAAATGATTCTGTCTTTGAGCAAACGCGAATAGATGTCGTAGGCCCGCTCGCCGCGGCTGCTTTGCTCGATGACCATGGGGATGATCGGCACGTTTTGACTCCTTTGTTTTAATTTGCCGCTGCGTCACATAAAAAAAAGATCGGCGGCAGAAATATAATTAGGTGTAGGCGATTCCAATTTATTTTTTGGCCAAAACCACTCTTACGGGCGGCAATTCGCCGTGAGACCTGGTGGATCATCCGGCCCGAAACATGCAAAAACCCGGCCACATTTAAATGATTCGAACTTTGCCACCGCAAAACGAACCGGATTGCTCCAGACTGTGATGCGGCCCTAGGCCACGTCACCGGGCCCGTCCGCTTCTGTTTGCTCGAAACCCTGTTCGCTTGGTTCGACTTCCTCGACCACACTGCTCTCAAGTATAAGTTTAATGGCCTTTTTTTCAAGTAAAGCCTGTTTGAAGTAGTCGAGCTTATCCGCGTTTTGGCTGTAGTAGCTCTTAATCTGCGCAACGGGCTGCTGAAAGGCGTCTGCCATTTCCTGCATGCCGCCATCGACCTCCTCATCGCCAAGGGTCAGGCTCTCCTGATCGATGATTTTCTCAAGAATGAGGTGCCGTTTCACCTGTTTGATGGCGGTGTCACGGTAATTCTGCGCAATCGTTTCACGCGTCAGTCCCGCCTCTTCGAGACTTTTATTGCGATAGGCAAACGACCGCTCGGCATCGTCGACTATCCCATCGAGTTCAAAATCGATCATGACTTGCGGGACGTCGAAGTCGACCTTGCCGATCAAATCGGCGAAAATCTGCTCGTTGATTTCCTGCTCGGCGCGCTTGGAATACCCCTCTTCCAGATTTCGGCGGATCTCGGCCTCGAGGTCAGCGAGAGTGGCATAATTGCCGGCCCTTTTGGCAAGTTCGTCGTCGAGGGTCGGGACATCCTCCTCCCGGATCTGGGTGAGGGTCACCTGGAAGTCGATGGTGGCACCCGCCAGCTTGGCGTTGGAATGATCCTCGGGGAATGTGACCTTTATCTCCCTGGTCTCATCGGCTTTCATTCCAACCAGGCCTTCGTCGAAGGCGGGGGAAATACGGCCGTCTCCGATCTTGAGCGTGAAGTTTTCGGTCCGCTGGGTTTCGGAATAGGGCTTGCCATCTTTGAGCCCCTCATAGGTGACCATGACAAAATCCCCTTCGCGCGCGGGACGTTCTTCGGCGATCGGTTTATGTCGCGTCAGTTTTTTCTGAAGGGCTTTGATCTGCAGCTCTATTTCCGTGTCGGAAACCTTGTAACGGTTCTTCTTAAGAGACAAACCTTTGAAATCAATATCTTTTATATCGGGCTTGACCTCTACCGTGGCAGCGTATTTATACGCTTGGTCCACCTTGAGTTCCGGAGGGTCGAGTTCAGGGTTGCCGATGACCTTCAGGGCTGTCTCCTTCAGGGCATCGAGAAACGATTCTTTGATCAAATTGGATGACACGTCGGCATGAACATCTTTTTTGAACATGCGTTCCAGGACGGATCGCGGTGCTTTACCAGGACGAAAACCTTTTATTTTAGCTGTTTTCTTGAGCTGGCTATAAGCGGTATCCAGCTGCAGGGCAACCTCTTCATGCGGGATTTCAATGTGCAGCGTTTTCTTGACATCGCTCACATCTTCAACTGTAACGTGCATAGCCTTCCTTTCTGCGAATCAACATCAACACGCCTGAATGCCGCTCGGTGCGTTCCGCATGGCATGGAGGGGATGGGGAACGAAAACGGTTTAAGGGAACGCGGGCATCGGCGCTGTCCAGCATCGGTGACCAGCCAAGGGCCACACCCTCGGAATCCTTTAAGCGATTCAGCTCAATTCTGCACAACAGCCGCTCGCGCTGCATGCGGGCCGGCAAGGTAGGGTGTCATCAAGCGAAACGGTAAAATCCCAGGAACACAATCGCACCGGGAAATGGTGCGAGAGGGGAGACTTGAACTCCCATTCTGTCGCCAGAGCTGGATCCTAAGTCCAGTGCGTCTACCAGTTCCGCCACTCTCGCTTATCTCCAACCGTAATGTGAATTTTCGCAATCGCGGCGTCAATCGGCGGGAGCCCCTGATAAGGCGAAAATCGACCAACTCTTAATCTGATACATTGACATATGTGTCTTACGAAACCCGGCAACCGGACACTCGCTGACTCTATTCACCAGTGCTGTTCGGTGATTGAATCGGATTTTCGCGGGATGAAGCAAGCGCAAAAAAAACTTCGGGATCACGCGTTGGCAACGGCTGTATCTTGTGGCTTGACATTGGTGCCAAATCAAGTAAAGCACAGCTGATAAGTTGCAGCAAACATAATATTTATCAATCTAGGTGTCAAGAAAAATTGGAAAAGCGATAGTCATGTCAAGGTTTTGCAGGAGTTTCAGCCCTTACCGACCACTTGGGGTTACTATCGCCGTTTTATTGGGCATATTTTTGGTGGCCACAACCGCGGTAGCCAAAACGGTCTATTGGGGCCGCACAAAAAAAACGGTCGTGCTGGATCCGGGTCACGGAGGAGCCGATTCCGGCGCCCGCAGCCCGGACGGCACGCTTGAAAAACAGGTCGCCCTCGATCTGGCCCGGCTGATCGCGATCGAACTCGCCGAGCCCTATCGTGCGCACCTGACCCGCACGGACGACTATCGGCTTGAAGCCGAAAACCGCACGGATATGGCCAATAACCTCAAGGCCGATGCGTTTGTCAGCCTGCATGCCGGGGGCAGCTTCAGCCCGGTTCCCGGCGGTGTCCACATTTATTGTTACAAGGGCACGACAGCGGAACGCCAGCCATCAGTCGATCAGGCGCCGGCCCCCATCGACATCTGGGATCGGATTCAGCTAAAACATGCGCGCACCAGCCGTCTGCTGGCCCGGCACCTGAAATACCGGCTTGATCCCTTATTGGATGCGGAAATCTCGGATGCGCCCGTGCTCGTTCTGCAAGGGGCGGACATGCCTGCGGTTCTGGTCGAAGTCGGTTACTTGAGCAATCCCGAGGAGGCCAAAGCCTTGCGCGACGCCAAACACCGCCAAGCGATCGCCCAGGCTGTCGCCGGCGGAATAAAAGCCTTTTTCGAGGAGCTGCGCCAGGAGAAATAATGCGAGTCCATCTGATTGCGACCCCCGCGGCAGCAAGCATCGAAAGCCTGAATCCTTGCACCGCTTACGGAAGCATGGTATGAAATCCGTCCATTGATTCGCACACCGGGGCGTGGCGCAGTCTGGTAGCGCACCTGCTTTGGGAGCAGGGAGTCGGAGGTTCAAATCCTCTCGCCCCGACCAGTAATTATCAGTTTATTTTAGTGGGTCTGTAGGTGTAATGCACCCGGTCACCTTCCTTAATTGATGCCTTAAAAGCAGAATTCACCGATAAACCAGAATATTATTGCAAGAGCTCTTTCAGATACGTCTGCCTTTGGCTGGTATCCTGATTTTTGACCGCCATAGCCAGCGCTTTTCGCGTTCCGACCAATACGGCGAGCTTTTTGGCTCTTGTCAGACCGGTATATATAAGGTTGCGAAAGAGCATCTTGAAATGCTGGCTGAGGACCGGGATGATGACCGCTCCAAAT
>JBAPWQ010000212.1:0-10838 GCA_049283795.1 Desulfobacterales bacterium
ACCCTGATCATGCCGCCCTCCTACATCAAGTCCCTGACGCACCCGATCATCACGCAGCTGTTCGGCGAGGCGTCGATCGAGATCCGGGCCACCCGCAAAATCGTCTTCATCGGCTATTCGCTGTCGAACGCGGATGTGCACATCAAGGCGCTGTTCAGAAAAAACCTGCGGACGGACACCGCGCTCGTGGTCGTCAACACCAAGCCGGCCGACGACTTGCTGCGGCAGTACTATGCGCTTTCGAACAAGGTCCGGTACATCTGCTCCTCGTTCGAGGAAATCGTCAACGACGACCAAGCCATGTGCGACCTGCTGTCGTAATGGGATTCCGCACTGTCGCCACTGCCGGAAAAACGGCGATGATTTTTCCGCGGTGGATGCCGTCGTCGGTGAACCGCAAGACTCTGAAATTCTTAGCCGCCTGGGGCTTTCTCAACCTTCTGATGACCGCCGGTTTCTCGGGTTTGAACCCTCACTGGGCCACCTTCGCACTTCCCTCCGGTGAGATTATCCTCCTGCTGGCCGTGGCAGCCGCCGCTGCCCGGAGCGGCGTAGCGTGTCATCCCGGCTGGCATGTTCCGGCGATCACCCTGTTGCTCTTTCTACGCCTTTTCACGCTCGCCGATCTCCTGTCCCCGCAGTTTCTGAATCGGCCCTTCAACCTGGCATTGGATGCAGCCTTTCTGCCGGATCTGGTGCACCTGCTTTACAATAGCGTGCCGCGGGGCACCTTCTTCGGCGGCATTTTCCTGCTGATCGCGCTCGTTCTTCTGCTTATCGTCGCCATCCACGGGTCCCTTGCCGTCGTGACCGGTTTTTTGCGCCTTCCGCAACAAAGGCGACTGTTCTGGGTCCTCGCAGCGTTAGCGCTGCTGGTGATGATCGGCATGCAGCACGTTTCGAGCGCAGCGCCGGCAGCCGTTCGGCCTTTCGGATCGCTGCGACGGCTGGCCGAAGAAATCCGCTTCGTTTTGAATATGGACGCTTATCGGCGTGACATCCTCGGTGACCTGCAGCAGGCCGGACAACCCTCCGGCGATCCGGCCGGCACCGTCGCCGGGCTGAACAACACCGATATCTACCTGTTTCTGATAGAGTCCTATGGCCGGACCGCCTTTGCCAAGCCCGGTCATTTCGAACTCTTCGAACCGGTGCTGCGCCGCGTGCAGCGCGATCTTTCCGCGGCGGGCTTTGCGATCGCTTCCAACTTCGTCACGTCGCCGACTTTCGGCGGCATGTCTTGGCTGGCGCACGCCAGCGCCGTCAGCGGCCTGCGCATCGACAGCCCGCTCGCCTACCGGTTGCTGTTGACATCCACGGTGCGCACCGTCGTTCATCGATTCAATGCCGCCGGCTACCGCACCGTGTGTGCCATGCCCGGTACAGTGCAGCCGTGGCCGGAGGGGTCCTTCTTCGGTTACCACCGGATCTATACCCAGCCGTCGTTCGGCTACCACGGACCCGTATTCGACTGGTCTCCCATGCCGGATCAACTGGCGGTGGATGTCGTGCGGCGCCGGGAGATGAACGACCGCCGCCGGCCGCTTTTTATCAGTTTCGTGCTCGGCAGCAGCCATGCGCCTTTCCGGACGTTGCCGCCCTACCTTCAGGACTGGTCCCGTCTCGGCGACGGCAGCGTGTTCGGCCGCCTCGCGCCGATCACCTTCCCGGTGACCTGGTCGGACATGTCCGATGCCGAGGAGGCCTACATCGCCGCCCTGACCTATGTCCTTAAGGTCGTCGCCGGCTTTCTCGAGAACTTCGTCCGTGACGATGCCCTGATCGTCATCATGGGCGATCACCAGCCCAACGCCCAGGTCACCGGCCCGCAGGCCTCGTGGTCCGTGCCGGTGCACATCCTCAGCCGCAACCCCGCGCTTCTCGAACCTCTCGGCCGGCACCGCTATTCTCCCGGCCTCATTCCTGCCCAGCCGCCGCCGCACGACGGAATGGAACGGGTGCTGGCCACTCTGCTCGCGGCTGACGGACTGGCGGCCGACAGCAAATAACTTAAGCCGCCGCGCGGTCTGCTCGCCGGCCTGCTCCCGGCACAACCGGTTTGAGTAAAAAATTCACACCGGCCTACAGTGCCGGTGCGCGGCGGCGCTTTACAAAATATCTTTCAGCATTATTTTTTAGACGCGAAAGACAAGGTAATGCCGCGGGAAAAGAAGAAGTTTCAAGGATTTCCGCACCACCAAAAACCACCAGGCCCAACGGGGCCTGAGCATATAAAGGTGATTAAATGAGTGACATAGACAAGACGGCCGACAGCGCCGCCGATCCCGGCGCGGTCCAGGCGGATCAGCCGGGTCCTGCGCACCTGACAACCGATATCCCCAGTGAACTGCCGATACTGCCCCTGCGCAACACGGTGGCCTTTCCATTTTCCATGATGCCGCTGGCGGTGAGCATCCCGCGGTCGGTGGCCCTCGTCAACGATGCCCTCAAAGGCGATCGCCTGATCGGGCTGGTCGGCATGAAATATCCGGAAATAGAGGAGCCGCTGCCGGGGCAGACCTATGAAGTCGGAACGATCGCCAAGGTCGAGCATGTCACCCGCTCGGCCGACAACAGCCTGCAAGTCATCGTCCAGGGCATCGAGCGCTTTCGGATAGACTACTGGCTCTCGGACAAGCCTTACCTGAAGGCCCACATCGCCATGGCGCCCGACAAAATCGAAAAGGATCTCGAGCTGGACGCCTTGCAGCGCAGCCTGCGCGAACTGGCCCAGCAGGTCGTGGCGCTGTCGCCGAAGTTTCCCAAGGAAGTCGGCGACTATCTGTCCCAGGTCAAAAATCCGCGCTACCTGGTTTACCTGGTGGCCAGCGGGGCCGGGCTGGAAGTGATGAAGGCCCAGCAGATCCTCGAACTCGATTCCCTCAAGGAAAAATACCGCCGGCTGATCGGTCACCTGACCCGCGAAAAAGAGGTTCTCACGATCGGCAAGAAGATCGAATCCGAGGCGCGCGAGGAAATGAACAAGGCCCAGCGGGAATACTACCTGCGACAGCAGCTGCGCGCCATCCAGAAGGAGCTGGGCGAAACCGAACCGGGTCAGTCCGAAACCGACGAGATCCGGATGAAAATCGACGATGCGGCCCTGCCGGAAGAAGCCCGCAAGGAGGCCGAGCGCGAACTGAAGCGGCTCGAGGGCATGTCGCCGCAGGCGGCCGAGTACTCGGTCATTAAAACGTACCTGGACTGGCTGGTCGATCTGCCGTGGAGCAAGGCCAGCGAGGACCAGGCCGACATCGGGCGCGCGCGGACGGTGCTGGATGAAGACCACTACGGGCTCGAAGACGTCAAGCAGCGCCTGATCGAGTACCTGGCCGTGCGCAAGCTGATCCAGGAACGCGCCGGCGCGGCTGAAAAGGACGACGCCAAGGACAAGGAACCCGAAACCTCGGAGGCCATGGGCGTCATCTTGTGCTTCGCCGGTCCGCCGGGCGTCGGCAAGACCAGCCTGGGCCAGAGCATCGCCCGGGCCCTGGGCCGCAAGTTCACCCGCATGAGCCTGGGCGGCATGCGCGACGAGGCCGAAATCCGCGGCCACCGCCGCACGTACATCGGCGCGATGCCGGGGCGCATCATCCAGGCCCTCAAGCGCGCCGGAACGCGCAATCCGGTGTTCATGCTCGATGAGGTCGACAAGATCGGCGTCGACTGGCGCGGCGATCCCAGCAGCGCCCTGCTGGAGGTCCTCGACCCGGCCCAGAACAAGGCCTTCCGGGACCATTACCTGGACGTGGATTTCGATCTGAGCGACGTCATCTTCATCACGACCGCCAATCAGCTCGAAACGATTCCGGCGCCTTTACGGGACCGCATGGAGATCATCCAGCTGGACGGCTACACCGAATACGAAAAGCTCCAGATCGCCCAACGGCACCTGGTGCTGCGGCAGCTGAAGGCCCACGCCCTTATCGAGGACGAGATCACCTTCACCGCCGAGGCGCTGCGCAAGATCATTCAGGACTATACGCGCGAGGCCGGCGTGCGCAACCTCGAACGGCAGATCGGGGCGGTCTGCCGCAAGGGCGTCGTCAAGATCGCGGCCCAGGAGTGGTCGCACGTGATCATCACCCCCGAACTGGTGCGCGACTACCTCAAAAAGGAGAAATTCGAATCCGAGCTGTCCGAGAACATCGAGATTCCCGGCATCGCCACCGGCCTGGCCGTCACGGCGGTTGGCGGCGACATCCTTTTCATCGAGGCCACGCGCATGAACGGCCGCGGCAAGCTGACCCTTACCGGCCAACTGGGGGAGGTCATGCGCGAGAGCGCCCAGATCGCCCACAGCTACGTTCGCTCCAAAGCGGTGGAACTGGGCGTCGATCCGACCCGGTTCGAGAAAACCGACGTCCACCTGCACGTGCCGGCCGGAGCGGTCCCCAAGGACGGTCCCTCGGCCGGCGTCGCCATGGCGATGGCCATGGCCAGCCTCTTCAGCGGCCATCCGGTCAGGGGCGATGTGGGCATGACCGGCGAGGTGACCCTGCGGGGGCGCGTGCTGCCGGTGGGCGGCATCAAGCAGAAAATTCTGGCCGCGCATCGCGCCGGGCTCACCACCGTCATCCTGCCCAAACGCAACGAAAAGGATCTCGACGACCTGCCCGACGAGGTGCGCAGCACCCTTGTGTTCGTGACGGTGGATCGGATCGACGAAGCCTTGACGGTGGCGTTTGTAACCGATGACGCCGATGGGGCCAGGCAGGAGGTGACCGAAACCGTCGACGGGTAGCATAAGCTGGAGACCACCATCCCCGACGCCGCCGACTGTTTCGGGGATAGCCATGCAGCGCTGCTCATAAAAAAAGCGGCCGGCGGAAGATGTACCGCCGGCCGCTTTTTTCCGGCCCCTTCAAGCTGTGACAAACACCGTTTCACCGCCTCCTTTTCCGCCCGCATGGTCACCGGCGATTCTGAGGCAAACGGCAATTCGACCCCCGAAATGACCACCCCCGCAAGCAAACAGTCCGCGACGAAGACTGTCGCCACCGTGCACGAATTGACCCGCAAGGACCGGTACTACATCATCGCCGCGGCGCTTTTGGCACTTTTCCTCGGCGCCCTCGACACCCTGGTGATGGGTGCCGCCATGCCGACCATCGTGGCCGACATGGGCGGCCTGGAACTCTACAGCTGGGTGTTTTCGGTCTATCTTCTCAGCCGTGCCATCGCGCTTCCGATCTTCGGCAAGCTGGCCGATATTTACAGCGGCAAGCACCTCTTCGGTTTTGCGATCGGCGTTTTCATGGCCGGCTCGCTCGTGGCCGGCCTGGCGACCTCGATGGTCCAGCTGATCGTTGCGCGGGTGCTGCAGGGGGTGGGCGCGGGGGCGGCCTTCGCCCTGGTCTACATTCTGCTGGCCGACATCGCCGCGCCCGAAAAGCGTGGCAAAATGATGTCGATCGCCAGTTTCGTCTGGGGTCTGGCCAGCGTTCTGGGACCGCCGATGGGCGGTTTCATCGTCAACTACTGGTCCTGGCGCTGGATTTTTTTCATCAACCTGCCGTTGGGTCTCCTGTCCTTTCTGGGCATCTATCTTTATTTCAAGGAAACGCGCGTCAAACGTCACCGCGCCGCCCTCGATCTGCTCGGCGGGGCCACGCTGACCGTGACGGTCCTGTCCCTGCTGACGGTCTTTTTGATGACCGGCAATCAGCACCGCTGGTACTCGCTGCCGGTCATCGGGCTTTTGGCATTGTCGCTGGCGGCAGGGGTCGCGTTCTATTTCGCCGAAAAACGTGCCGCCGACCCGATCCTGTCGATCGACTTCCTTGGCCGGCCCGGCTTCAGCTCCGGCAACACGGCCGCTTTTTTCAGCAGTTTCGCGATTTTTTCCCTGTCGGCCTTCAGCCCGCTGTTCATCCAGGGCGCACTGGGACAATCGCCGGCCGAAATGGGCGTGGCGATGATCCCGTTGAGCCTGGCCTGGTCGGGCGGCGCGCTGCTGTGCGGACAGATGTCCCACCGCGTGAACAAACGCACGTTCGCGGTGGCCGGCGCGCTTTTGCTGCTGGCCGGCAGCGCCCTGACGCTGACCTTCACCACATCGATGTGGCTTTTTTCGCTGGCCCTGGCCCTGGCCGGGATCGGCATGGGGTTCGTGTCGATCGCCTCGCTGCTGATCGTTCAGGAAAGCCTGTCGGCAGATAACCTGGGGGCCGCCACCGCCGCGCAGCAGTTCGCCAGAACACTCGGCGGCACCGTCGGGGTGGGGGTTTCGGGCGGCCTGCTCAATGCCCGCTTCATCGATACATTGACCGCGTCCGGACTGGGCGAACGTCTTCCGGCGGGGCTGGCCGAACAGATCCGTCTGCATGTCGAGCAAATTTTCAGACCCGACATCCAGGCCTTGATTCCGGCGGAAGCCCTCAAAACCCTCCAGGAAACCGTCGGGCAAGGAGTGTCGATGGTCTTCTGGGTATCGGCGGCGGCCTCTCTGGTGTGCCTGGTTTTCTGCCTGCGCCTGCCGCGCCGAACGGCCCCCTTCCGGAAGTGAGCGTTTTATAATCAACGACTCCGTCATCATCCGGTTACCCGGATAGCGGGTATTTTGATCAAGACCCCCACGTGTTTCGTAAAAACCGGCATTCAAAAAACTCCGCAACGGCTTTTCGCCTCATTGCGATGGGCTGTCGCCCGATGCGGTGGCGTTCAGAAAATCCGTGATGCCCTCCAGGTAGGATTGTCCGCCGATTTGCGCGCTGTTGTTGTGCCCGCCGCCCGAAATGAGCCGCAGGTGTTTGGGAGCGCGCGTTTGTTCATACAGGCGGCGGCTCATTTCGGGCGGCACGACGTTGTCGGCGGTGCCGTGCAGATAGAGAACCGGCAGGCGCAGGCGGTCGACTTTAGAGAGGGAATCGAAGCGCTGGGTCAGGATCAGCGCGAGCGGAAACATCCGCAGGGCGCCGCTGCGTGCGGCCATGTCGCGAATAGAGGTGAAGGTCGACTCGACGATCAGGCCCCTGGCCTCCGGGTGGCGGACGGCCAGCTCGATCGCCACCGCCCCACCCAGGGAGTGACCGTAAATCAGGATGTCGGCCGGCGATTTATCCTGGTCGCTCACCAGATAGTGCCATCCGGCTTCGGCGTCCTGGTAGATCTTGGTCTCGGAGGGCTGATCCCCGTCGCTGCGGCCGTATCCGCGGTAGCTGAGCAGCAGAACCGATATCCCGAGACCGTGCAACCGTTTGGCGTGCTCGACATTGGCGCCGATGTTCAGCGCGTTTCCGTGCAGGTATATCAAAACCGGCGCAGCGGGGATCACGGAGGGAATCCACCAGGCGTGAACCCGCTCGCCGCTGCTGTCGCTGGCAACCTGAATGAACACGTTCTCGTAGGCCAGGCCGGCATCGGCGGGCGTACGGGTGATCACGCGGCTGGGCATGAAGACAAAGCGGCCCTGCTGAGACCACAGGTAAAGGCCGCCCAGAGCGTAAGCGAGAACGACCAGGGCGGCAGAGGCGCCGAAAACCGCCGTCGATTTTTTCAATCCGGCCTCGATTCTTATGGCTGCTGCAGGCCTGCCGCCGTCAAGAACAGCCGCACTCGATTCTGCAGGTTGGGAACCCGCGCAGAGGTGCGGCCGGTTGAACACGCGGTGTCGCCGGCAAAGACATGCCGCGCGTTACGCGGGGATGGCCTTAAGAATTTCTTTTTCGCGGTCGAGAAGTTCTTTCTCCAGCGTGTCCACCTTGCGCGTGACCTCGTCGACGAAATCGGCGTCTGTGATCGCCGCCAGATTGATCCGGACGTTGCAAATGGCGGCCAGGCCGGCCGAACGGGCCATCATGGCCGCCACCGCGCCGTCGCTGGCGGCGTTGGGATTGCCCTTGCACACCACCTCGCACGCCATTTCCAGGATTTGACGCACCCGTTCGGCCAGTGCCAGCGGCACCAGTGACGCCTGTTTCATAGCCGCCTGGATAGCTTGGCCGCGGGCCGTCCGGGCCGCGGCACCGTCTTTCGGGAGCCGGTAAGCGGCCAGCACCTGCCGGTAGGCCTCGGGGTCGCGGTCGATGTCCTCGATGCACCTACCGGTCAGGACAGCGGCAGCAGAGACGATCTCCTTCATCGTCTGCTCGACGGCTTCGAATCCTTTGCGACCGACCGTCAGGCCGGCGACCATTTGCGTCAGCGCCGCCGCCAGGGCGGCCCCCAGGGCGGCCACGCTGCCGCCGCCGGGCACCGCTGCGGCCGAACCCGCTTGTTCCAGGTAATCTTTTATCGAAAGATCAGCATACATGGGTGCGCTCCTCGGGCCGGGTTTTGTCGAAAACGATCACGCCTCTTTTGATCACCGTTTCAACGGTGCTGACGCCGATGTGGTAGGGGATGAACGTGTAAGAGGGAAATTCCAGGATGACGAAATCGGCCTGTTTGCCGGGATCGATGCTGCCGATGGTCTCGGCCCGGTCGAGAGCGGCCGCGCCGTTGATGGTCAGCGCCGTCAACGCCTCCTCGATCCCGATCCCCATGTTGAGAACGGCCAAGTCGAAGACCAGCGGAATCGACTCGCTGAAACAGCTGCCGGGATTGAAATCCGTGGCCAGCGCCACGGCGCAGTCCGCCTCGATCATGGCCCGCGCCCGGGCAAAGGGCGCCTGCAGGCCGAAGGCCGTGCCGGGAAGCAGCGTGGCGACGACGCCGGTGCGAGCGAGGTCATCGATGCCGCGCTCGGAAGCCTGCAGCAGATGATCGGCGGAGACGGCCCCCAGTTCGGCCGCCAGTTCCGCGCCGCCCAGCGGGACGATCTCGTCGGCGTGGAGCTTCAACTTCAATCCCAACTCGCGCGCCGCAAGCAGCAGCCGCCGGGATTGGCCGATCGAAAAGACGTTTTCTTCGCAGAAAATATCGCAAAATTCGGCCAGGCCGCGTTCGGCCACTTCCGGCAGGACGGCTGCCGTCATGAAGTCGATATATGCATCCGTCCGGCCGGTGTACTCGGGCGGCACCGCGTGGGCGCCCAGGAAAGTCGGGACGATATCGAGCGGGTGCCGGCCGGAAAGTACCCGCATGGCTTCTAACTGGCGGATCTCGGTGTCACGGTCGAGCCCGTAGCCGCTCTTGCCCTCCACCGTCGTCACGCCGAAGGACAGCATCGCATCGAGCCGGCGGCGGCCGGAGGCGACCAGCTCGTCCAGGCCGGCGCCGCGGGTGGCGGCAACCGTGCTGTTGATCCCGCCGCCGCGCTGCATGATCTCCATGTAGCTGTCGCCGCGCAGCCGCCAGGCAAATTCCTGGGCGCGGTAACCGCCGAAGATGAAATGGGTGTGGGAATCGACGAAGCCGGGCAAAACGGCCTTGCCCGCGGCATCGATAACCTTGAAACCGCTGGCATCCACCCCCTCCAAAATATCGGCCGTGCGCCCAACGGCCCGGATGCGGCCGTTTTCGGCGATGACCGCGCCGTCTTCGATCACGTGCAGCTCGGCCATCTCCCGGCCGCGCTTGGCCGCAAACCCGCTGCAGGTCACCACCTGCGCGGCGTTCTGGATGATGAGATTCCCGTTACGCATACGCCTATTTGATGAAGTAGCCTGAAACGCGCCACTGGCCGTCTTTATCCAGCATGGGTGTAATCGTCTCGACCGCGGCGTCCTTGTTCTCGAAGGAGGTCGCAAACTGGATAACGACATACTCGCCATCGGGAGCACCGGGAAGGGCGGTGGTGAACTCCGTCGCCGTCCTCCTTCTGGAAATGACCGCACCCAACGGCATCCTGACTTCCTGAATCGCTTCTTCCCACTGATCCTGCTTGACCAAGCCCCTGAAATATTCGGCGGCCTCCTTCCAGCTTTCGGCATACCGCCCATCGTCGACCAGCTTGACCCAGCCTTCGGCGGCCACGACAGCCGCCGCTTCCTCCCCGCCCCGACCCGCGGAACTCATCGCGACCGCCAGGATAACACACAGAGTGATCCCCCCGGCGAAAAGTCTCATTATTTACCCCTCTTTCAATGGAACCTGTTTACCCCTGCTCTATGCTTTAAGATAAAGAATTTGGCAAGGCCAGAGGGCGGCGGCTGTATGTCATACGCCAAAGACCGCTAACACAGCCAAAACCTTTATCTTGAAGCCTATACCTCGATCGCCGCTCCCGAACCCGATCCCCGCTCCCATCTCACACCAGTTTCGAGTTTACCGCTTCAAGTTTCAACCATCGAGCCTCGTCTCCAGTACCTGCTCCGCCGTAAAGTTCTCCAATCCGAGGTAGTAGGCCGCCGCATCGACCAGCGCCGCCATCGGCACCAGGCCGACGATCTCGCTGCCGATGACGCCGACCCCGTAGCGGCGGGCCTCGACCCGGATCAGCTCAAGTGCCCGGTAGAGAGCCGTTTGGGTGTAATCGGTCATGTTCATCGACACCTGCACGATGCTGCGCTCTTCCAGACGCACGCCCATGGCCTTGCAGTAGCGCAAGCCGCCGGTGATGTACCGCACCTGCCGGGCAATGGCCTTGGCGATGTCGAGCCGGTCGGTGTCGAGGTTGACGTTGAAGGCCACCAGCGGCATGCGCGCGCCGATTGCCGTCGCGCCGGCGCTCGGATGGATTTCAGCCGGACCGAAGTCGGGCGCCCATTCGGCCGTTTTTATTTTTTCGGCCATCCCCTCGAACTGTCCTTTGCGGATCGCGGCCAGGTTGCGGCGCTCCGGGCGGCTGGCCGCGGCCTCGTAGAGGAAAACCGGCAGGTTGAACTCCCGGGCCGCCTGGGCCGCCACCGCCTTCGACACCTCGACGGCTTCGTCCATGCTGACACCTTTGACCGGTATGAACGGCACCACGTCCACCGCGCCCATGCGCGGGTGCTGACCCGTGTGCCGGCGCA
>JBAPWQ010000213.1:0-3371 GCA_049283795.1 Desulfobacterales bacterium
CAACGGGCCTAACGGGCTCAACCGGCTTAACGGGCTAAACGGACTCAACGGGTCTAACCGGCTAACCTAAAAAAGGAGACAGCGGCGGTGACGAGCGGCAGGAAGCAGCCCATGGTCCAATTCAAAGGCATCATGAAACGGTTTGACAGCGTGGTGGCCGTGGAAAAAATGGACCTCGACATCGAAGAAGGCAGCCTGGTGACACTATTGGGGCCCTCCGGCTGCGGGAAGACCACATTGCTGCGGATGGTGGCCGGGCTGGAAGATCCGACCGAGGGCGATATTTTCATCAAGGGTCGCCGCATCAACGACACGCCGATCCACAAACGCAACCTGGGCATGATATTTCAAAATTACGCCCTGTTTCCCCACAAGACAATATTTGAAAACGTCGCCTTCGGCTTGAAATACCGGAACCTGTCGAAGGAGGCGATCAAAGAGAAAGTGACCCGCGCGCTTGAAATGGTGCAGCTGCCCGGTGTGGAGCGGCGCATGCCGAGCCAGCTCTCCGGCGGTCAGCAGCAGCGGATCGCCATGGCCCGCGCCATTGTCATCGAACCGGACGTGCTTCTGATGGACGAGCCCCTTTCGGCCCTGGACGAGAACCTGCGCGAGGAAATGCGCCGTGAGGTCGACAACCTGCAGGCGCTTCTGGGAGTGACGACCATCTTCGTCACCCACGACCAGCGCGAAGCCCTGAGCATGTCGGATAAAATCATCGTGATGAAAGGCGGCCGCAAGCTGCAGGAGGGCGCACCGGAAGAGGTGTACAACCGGCCTTCCAGCCACTTTGTGGCCGACTTTCTGGGGCACTCCAATTTTTCGACGGGGGTGGTGACCGAAAAACAAAACAGGCTGGTCCGCATCAGGCTCGATTCCGGCAACCTTCTTCTGGCGGAATCCGGGGGCGGCTGGTCAGTCGGCGACCGGGTCGAGGTGGTCGTCCGGGCTCAGCGGTTCGATGCTTTTCTTAAAAAAGATTTTACGCCGAGCGATGGAATGAACTTCTTTGAAGGCCGGGTGCGGGACCGCAGCTACATGGGCGGTGAGGTGAGTTACTTCATCGAACTGGCGGCCGGGCGCGAAATTCACGTCATCAGCCTGATGCGCTCCCGGATCTACGACATCGGTGACGAGGTTGCCGTTCAGGTGGCACCCAGGCACTGTCACTTGCTTCCGTTTCGGGGTGACCCGCCACACGGCCCGGCCGTATGATAATATCAGATACCATCACTGCCGCGCTGGTCCGCAAATATCCGCTCCGCATCCAAACCGTTGACTCGCACACGGCCGGCGAATCGACCCGGCTGATCGTGGGCGGTATCGGCCCGGTTCCGGGCCGGACCATGGCCGAGAAGCTGGCGTACTTCCAGCGCCGCTTCGACCACGTCCGGCTGGCATTGACGCGCGAACCGCGCGGTCATCGCGATATCCTGGCCGCGCTGCTGACCGACGCCGCAACGCCCGGCTGCCGCTTCGGCTTGATCTACATGGACGCCCGCCGCTATCCCTTTCTTTGCGGCCACGCCACCATCGGCGCGGTGGCAACCCTGATCGAGGCCGGCGTCATCGACATCACCGATTCCACAGAACGCATCCTCGTCGACACCCCCTCGGGGCCCCTGGAAACCCGCGTCACCCTGTCGAGCGGCCGGATCGGGGCGGTGGCCGTTCGAACCGTGCCGTCGTTTGTCTACCGTACGGACCAGCCGCTCGACGTGCCCGGTCACGGACGCTTAACGGTCGATACGGTCTGCGTAGGCGGGTTCTTCGTGATGGTTGCGGCCGATCAGATCGGACTGCCGCTGGAAGCGGGGCATGCCACCGAACTGACGCAGCTGGGAATGCGGATTATCGCCGCCGCAAACCGCCAGCTTAAGGTCCGGCACCCCCTGCGGCCGGAAGTCAGAACGGTGGATGTCGTCGAGTTCTACGACGGCGCCGGCCATACGCAGCGGCAGGGGCGTTCGGTCGTCATATACGGCGAGGCCCACATGGACCGGTCGCCCTGCGGCACCGGCACGGCGGCCAAACTGACCCTGTTGCACCATCGCGGCGATTTGCAGACTAACCAGACTTTTGTCAACACCGGTCCGCTCGGCACCACCTTCGACGCCCGGGTGGCCGAAGAGACCAGGGTCGGTGATCAGCGGGCGGTCGTGGTCGAAATTCAGAGCACCGCCCACATCACCGGCCTGCAGGAGTTCATCATCGATCCCTCCGATCCTTTTCCGGAAGGATTTCTGCTCTGATAACCGTCAGCCCGCCTGCCAGCCGGACACCAGAAAGCCGTCGGAAGATGTCAACCCCGCCACCGCCAGCACCGGCCGGCCGTCCCCGTCCACACTCACCCCTTGCGGCCAGTCGAACGCCGGATCCATCGCCTGGAAATAGGCCCGATCGTAAGGCGCCAGCCGCACCTGCATCTTTCCGTCTTCCGCCAGTAATTGGGAGGTCAACCCGAAGTCCACTTCCCCCAGGCCGGTGCGGATGATGTAGCGCGGGATTTCGCGGCCGCTGCCCTCGCGGCGCACCCGGGTGGCGATGTCGATCACGTCGGCCACGTCCAGCGGGCGGTCGCCGTTCCAGCGCTTCTGCAGCGGCAGCCCGGCCACGAAAAGGTGGTGGAACTCGATGCCGCACTGCCGCAGGCCGTAGGCGATCCGGTTGATCTCGGCCGGGGAATCGTTGATGCCGGTCAACAGCGGCACGTTGGCATAGACGGTGACACCCCGCAGCTGCAGGTCAGCGGCGATGCGCCGGTGATCCGGCCAGATTTCCCGCGAGTGCAGAAACTGCGTCTCGATTTCGAGCCGCAGCGGGTTGACGACCGACAACCGGTTGAGATCCCCCAGGCGGGCCACTGCCGCCTTCGTGTAGCGCCCGGGCCGGTAAGAGAAGGCCGGACTGCGCAGCCGCACGGCATTGACGTGCGGGATTTGCTGCAGGCGCCGCACGAGTCCGCTGATCTTAAACAGCTCATCGACGGCGTCGGTCTCCGGGATGACAACGACGTCGGTGATTGCCGGGTGAGACTTTATATAGGTCATCTCATCACCGCCGGCCGTCGCGTCCAGTTCGACCCGGGTCGCATGGACCCGCCGCAGGGCATCGAATCCGGTCTTCACCACGGCATCCGACCGGCCCTGGTCGGCCGCGGCTTCGGTCTGCAGCTTGGCCAATGCGGCCTCGTCCGTTACGGCCGCCGGTTTGTTCAGCGGGCGGGCGCCACGCGCCCCGAGCAAAAGGCGCGGATCGCCGATGCGGGCCATGTAACGCACGTCGATGGTCCCCTCGGCGTTGACCCGCAGGGTGTCCGTATTTTCGGCCAGCGGTGCAAATGTCTTGAAATAGCCCGGCGTATAAGGGGT
>JBAPWQ010000214.1:0-1717 GCA_049283795.1 Desulfobacterales bacterium
TCGTGCCCGGAGGGCGCCTCATTTCACCTCCTCTCACCATTTTTATCTGCGCGGGTTCATTACCATGATTAGCAAGGGGCAGCTATAAAATGAATGCCTGTCCTTGTCAATAAAAAAGCTCCGGATGGACGGCTTTGTTGACGCCTTCTTTAGGTAAATGTGCCATTTTTCCACTAATTTGTGCCGCGTACCGGTTTAAACCGCATCATATGGTGGCTGCCCCCCGTTCAAGACTCAACCGGTGGATGGCCAAGGTCACCTGCTCGCCGTGGCGCTTGAGGTGCTCCCGGACCAGGGCTCTCTCCGCTTCGGGGCCCCGCAGGCGCAAAACGATCTCCGCCAGGAGCGCGTCGCGGTCCTCGCCCGACAGCGCCTTCAGGTAATGTGCAAACAGGCCGGGCAGTGCCGGCGGAACCCGTTCGCAGCGAACCTGCAGCGCCAATCCGTCGAAAAATCCGTCGAGAGCGGCCGCCACGGCCGCATCATCGGCCCAGCCAAACGCCCCCACGCCGTCGAGCCGGTCCAGCCGGATACGGATCGACAATTTAAGAAAAAAGACCAAAAGGGCCTGCAGGATGGTGTCCGCATTTACGGGAACATCGGTGAAAAGGGGCGCATACTTGCGGACGGTTATCAGCCGCAGATCGATCTGCGGCCCGGCGGTTTTGACGATGAAATCGCCGGCGGCGTTGTGCCACGATGCGATGTGCTCGAACGTCTCCAGGTCATAATACGCCGTCAAAATAAGAGCGGCCCCGCGGTAGATTTCGGCCCGCTGAAGCGCCGAAAGCGGCTGGACCCCCTTACCCGGGTCCCAGGCCACGAGTCGTACCCCATTTCCGGGCGATGCGTCGGGTGACCGGCCGCCCGATGTGCCCGACAGATGAAATTCGTGGTATCCCTCCAGCCATTCCCCCGCGAACATTTCCAGGCGGCGGCAACGGCCCGGAAGCGCGGCATCGCCCCGGTCGTAGACCCGCGGCAGGAAGCGGTAGGGAAACCGGTCGTTGAGCCGCCGGATATTGCCGTAATCCTGTCCGAGAAAGGCGCGGCCGGTTTGTGTCACGGCCACATTGACCACGAAAGCCGGACAGGCGTTTCCCGCTTCGACGGTCACCCGGGCCGGATGATAGAATTGGCCGTGTTTTTCCAGGTAGACCCGAATGGTGCCCAGCTTTGCCTGCGCCACCGACCGTCCCGCTTGTTCTTTTACGGCGCCGACCAGGACAGCGCATCGATCGGCGGTTAAAAACCGGCGCACGGCCCGGAAATAATCGCCGTAGGTCACCCTGGGCTCACCGGCACTTTCGGCACCATCGACGGTGCCGTCGGGACCGACGGGCAGGGGCTTTTGCCAACAGGTCGCGCGCGCGGAAACCGGGGTATGATCGTCAGCCAAAAAATAAAGGACCCGCCGGTGATAACCGCGTGAGCGACAAGCGGCTTCCGGCTGTCGCGGCACGCCGCCGGCCGGGGTCTGCGGATCAGCGATGACGCTCGATCTCCGCCAGGATTTCCGGCGCGACGGCAAACCCCAACGTCACGGCCCTGTCGCAATGGATCACGGCCGCGGCGTGATCCCCCTTTTCGAGATAGGCGATGGCGAGATTGTTGTGAGCCGGCGCAAAATCCGGCTGCAGCTTGAGAACCTTGAGGTTGGTCTCGATACTGTCGTCGACGCGGCCTTTCATCAGGTAGGCGTTGGCCAGGGTGGTGA
>JBAPWQ010000215.1:0-1871 GCA_049283795.1 Desulfobacterales bacterium
GTGTCTCCGTTGAGCCGGTTGGCCGGTTGGCCCGTTGGCCGGTTGGCCCGTTGGCCGGTTTAGCCCGTTGTGTTCCGCCATGGGAGTGTGCCGTTGACGAGGTTATTGGGCACCGAAACCCTGGACAATTCGTCTCAACCGGCGCACCCGGCCAACGGGCTAACGGGCTAACCGGTTCAACGGGTTAACGGGCCAACGGGCCCACCGCCCTATTCCACATTCTGCACCTGCTCCCGGATTTTCTCCAATTCCGCCTTCGCATCGACCACCATGTGGGCGATCGCCGACTGATCGGTTTTCGAGCCGATGGTGTTGAATTCCCGGTTGAGTTCCTGCATCAAAAAGTTCAGTTTCCGTCCGGCGGGTTCTTCCGCCAGCATGAGGGCCCGAAATTGAGCGATGTGGCTGCCGGCGCGCACGATCTCCTCGGTGATATCGCTGCGTTCGGCCAGGATGGCCGCTTCCTGCATGATGCGGTCGCCGTCGACCGTCATCAGGCCGTCGGTCAGGGCGGTGATGCGGTCGCGCAGGCGGTCCCTGTATTTTTCCAGCAGACCGCTCGCGGCCGCCTCGATCCGCTTCAAGGTAAGGGCGATCTGATCGATGCGCCGGTCGATGTCGGCCGCGATGAAGCCACCCTCCCGACGGCGCATCGTGTCGAGTTCGGATAATGCCCGGCCGAGGCCCTCCTGGATAAAAGGCCAGAGAGCATCCACGTCGCTGTCAACCTCCGCCGGCGTGATCATGTCGCCCAGCGCGATCAGGTGATCGAGCGCCACCGGCGCAGCGATGTTCACCAGCTGCCGGAGTTCGGAAAGCGCCCGATAACAGGCGACGGCCCGCGGAGCGTTGACCGCGAAAGCGACCGTCTGCCCGGCCCTGGCCTCCAGCTGGAGCCGCAACTCGACGCGGCCGCGGTCCACGGCCGCGGCCACCAGACCCTTGATCTTGTCTTCCAGGCCGGCGTAAGCCGCCGGCAGACGCATGACGAGATCGAGGTGACGGCTGTTGTAGGAGCGCACCTCGACGGCAACCGACCGCAGCGCATCGCCGGCTTCGGACCTGCCAAAGGCGGTCATGCTCTTGATCATCGCAGTGCTTCCTCCCCCATATCGTTTAGATCCTCTTCGGCGTGGGTCTTGCCGGCTTTCAAATCTTCGACATATTTTTTACGCACCTGCTCGAGATAGCCGCGCATCGCCATGGTGGCATAATCCGGGTAGGTCCATGCGAGCGGCTCGAAGTGCCCGTTGCGGAATATCAGGGTCAAATCGGCGTAGATGCCTTTGCCAATGTAAATCCGGTGGGCAAAGTTTTTACCGGTCGCCAGTACGAACCGTTCGCGGAGCAAATAACCGGGATCGATATTGACGCCCCGGCGGCCTTCACGGCCATAGCGGTCCTCGATGGCGTTGGTCTGCCGCTTGATGGCGGCCAGGTCCGCCTGCCGGATCAGGTCTTTGAACACCACCATGCGCCTGAACAGCGGCGACCCCATTTCGGATTCGTAATAATGAGTGCCGGCAAAATCGAACCAGGGGCTCACCATGTCGATGGCGCCGAAGCACGCCGCGAGATCACCGGCAACCGGGGTGATCAACTCCCGCTGCGGCATGAAAAGACCGATCACCAGCTTGGCCAAATGGGGTGCCCGCGGCTCGCTCATCGATCGAGGGGCTTGGCTTCCTCGATCAGCATGATCGGAATGTCATCCCTGATGTCGTAGAGCAGCCGGCACTGGTCGCAGATCAGGCCGTCGCCGGTTTCGTTCAGGTAAATGTCACCCTTGCACTTCGGGCACGCCAGAATGTCGAGGAGTTCCTTGCTGATGGCCATCGGCCGCCTCCGTGTGTTCGTTGTCCCGTTGAGCC
>JBAPWQ010000216.1:0-5256 GCA_049283795.1 Desulfobacterales bacterium
ACCGATGTGCAGGTGGTCCTGGGCTCCGGCAGCAGTCCGGTGGTGCTCTCGGAAGCCGGAATCAAATCGGCCGAAATCCTTCTGGCGGTGACAAACAAGGACGAGACCAACCTGGTGGCCTGCCTGATGGCCAGCATGCTCTCGCCCTCCACCAAAAAGCTGGCCCGCATCCGCAACGCGGACTACGACGATTATCACGCGCATTTCCAGAGCCACTCGCCCCATATCGACACCGTTATCAATCCCGAAATCGAGGTGGTCAAGACCATCGACCGCCTGATGCAGGTGCCCGGCGCGGTGGACGTGGGCGAATTCGCCGACGGCCGCATCAAGTTCATCGGCGTCTACCTCGACCAGACGGCCCGACTGGCGGGGGTCCGGCTTTCCGATCTGCCGGCGATGCTCGGCGAAGACCGGCCCCTGATCGCGGCTGTAGTGCGCGAGGACGAACTGATCATTCCGCGCGGCAACGACCGGCTGCTGGGCGGCGACCTGGTCTACTTCATCAGCGAGGAAGACAAACTCTACGCCGCGCTGTCGGTGTTCGAGAAGCACGCCGAGCCCCTCGACCGGGTGCTCATCGTCGGCGGCGGCCGCATCGGCTTCAGGCTGGCCGCCCTCCTGGACCAGCGCCCGATCCAGTGCAAGATCATCGAACTGAACCCGGATCGCTGCAACCTGCTGGCCCAGAAACTGAACAAGGTGGTGGTGCTCTGCGGCGACGGCTCCGATCAAAGCCTGCTGGCCGAGGAGAACATCCGCGACATCGACGTGGTGATCACACTCACCGACGATGAGGAAACCAATATCCTGGCCTCCCTTCTGGCACGCCGCATGGGCGCCCGCAAGGCCATCACCAAGATCAGCAAGTTCAGCTACCTGTCCCTGATGACCACCATCGGCATCGAGCAGGTGGTCAGCCCGCGCCTCTCGGCCATCAACTCCATCCTGCAGCACATCCGGCGCGGCAAGGTGATTTCGGCCATATCGATCAAGGGCGAACAGGCCGAGGTCATGGAGGCCGTGGCCATGGAGACGTCCGACATCGTCTCCAAGCCCCTCAAACGCCTGTCGTTTCCCAAGGGGGCCATCGTGGTCGGCATCATCCGCCAGGAGAAAATCATCATCCCGTCCGGGGAGAGCATCATCGAACCCGGCGACCGCATCATCATCTTCGCCACCCGGCAGGCGATTCCCGGCATCGAAAAGATCATGGCGGTCAAGCTGGAGTTCTTCTAAATGCGCTGGCGCTACGTCCTCAATGTCGTCGGCATCCTGAACCTGTTTTTCGGCCTGACGATGGTTTTTCCCCTGCTCTGCGGGCTGATCTACAAGGATGCCAGCGTCAAGCCCCTGCTCGAATCGATGGGCATCACGGTCGGCTGCGGGGCGCTGCTCTACCTTTTTTTCAAGGAAGCCAAGGCCGAGGTGATCACGCAGCGTGAAGGCATGGCCATCGTGGCCTTCTCGTGGACGGCCATCGGGATGACCGGCGCGCTGCCGTTTTACCTGGGGATCCAGAACTGCAGTTTCGTGGATGCCTTTTTCGAATCGGTCAGCGGTGCGACCACTACCGGCGCCTCGATTCTGGTCAACATCGAGGCGCTTCCCAAGGGGCTGCTGTTCTGGCGCAGCTTCATCCAGTGGCTGGGCGGCATGGGCATCATCGTGCTCTCGGTCGCCATTCTGCCGTTTCTGGGCGTCGGCGGCATGCAGCTCTACAAGGCCGAGGTTCCAAGCCCGGTGCCCGACAAGCTCAAGCCGCGCATCCGCGATACGTCCATGATTCTCTGGAAGGTTTACGCCGTGATTTCACTGGCGCAGGTCGTGCTGCTGCTGGCGGGCGGCATGAGCCTTTTCGACGCGCTCTGCCACGCCTTCACCACGATGCCCACCGGCGGCTTTTCCACCCGCAACGCTTCGGTCGCTCATTACGACAGCCTCTACATCGATGGGGTGATCATCGTCTTCATGGTGCTGGCCGGCATCAATTTTTCCCTGCACTACCAGGTCATGCGTGGCCGCCCGCTGGCGTTCTGGCGCGATTCCGAATGCCGTTTTTTCCTGGGCGCGGTGCTCGTGCTGGTGGTGCTGGTCAGCTTCGATGTCTTCGGCGCCGTTTACGCCTCATTAGGCCAGGCCTTTCGCTACGGCGCCTTCCAGGTAGTCTCGATCGTGACAACCACCGGATTTGTCACGGCCGACTACGAAAAATGGCCGGCCATGTCCCAGCTGATCCTGCTGCTGTGCATGTTCCTGGGCGCATCGGCCGGTTCCACCGGCGGCGGCATGAAGTGCCTGCGGGTGATGCTCTGTTTCAAGTTCTGTTACAAAGAATTGTTTTCACTGATCCACCCGCGGGCCGTCACGCATGTCAAGATCGCCGGCAAAACGGTGCCCGACGATGTCATCCGCAGCGTTCTCGGGTTCATGTCGCTCTACATGGGCCTTTTTGCGCTAAGCTCGGTTGTACTGGCCGGATTCGGGGTCGATATCATGACCGCGATTGGCGCCGTGGCCGCCACCATCGGCAACATCGGCCCCGGTTTCGGCATGGTAGGCCCGGTGCAGCACTACGCCTACCTTCCCGATCCCGGCAAATGGCTGCTGATCTGGTGCATGTTGCTGGGCCGGCTGGAGGTCTTCACGGTGATCATCCTGCTGGTGCCGGAGTTCTGGCGCAAATAGACGCGGAGCCGGCCAGGTTGCACCGGTGACCGTTTGGTGATCGGAGCCAAGCGCAGCCAAAGACCATATACATATCGATTGACAAAAGGATTCTGAGTGCGCCCCAATTTTAGGTTGACAACCGAAAAATAAGTCGGTAATTAAATGCACTTTCGACGCGGGGCCGTTAACTCAGACGGTAGAGTATCTGCCTTTTAAGCAGAGAGTCGTTGGTTCGAGTCCAACACGGCCCACCAAGCGCTTAGAGTTCACGTCCCCATCGTCTAGTCCGGTCCAGGACACCGGCCTTTCACGCCGGCAACACCGGTTCAAATCCGGTTGGGGACGCCACCCAATAAAACAAGGGGTTACGACGAATCGTAACCCCAATTTTTTTGCCCTGAAAATTCGGTTTCCAACCGTGTGCCATCACCATCTGCAACGATAATTCTTCATAACTCAACCATCTCCCCTGCAACACAGGCTGAGGTAACCTGCTGAGGCGATAGTTGCCGGAAGGGGGACTCACCCATTAAAAACTTCGCCTTTTTACGGAGCACTATGGATTAGGCGATTTCTGAAATTTCTCATGGGCCTTACGCTGAAGCGCGAGCATCGTGATGTCGTCTTCCTGGGGGGCCATGCCGATGTGGGCAAATAGCGGCGTCCCGATCCTCTCCAGGAGATCGAGAGCCGAGGAAGCGGGTTGAGAAACGAGGGAGAGAAGACGCTCTCTTGTAAAACTATCATGATCAGGAGAACGAGCATCGGATACACCATCGGTGTATATAAATAAGATGTCTCCGGGTTTCAGTTGGATGTGCTCATACCTGTACGACGTTTCGGGGAAAACGCCAACAGCCGGTCCTGTCTTCATAAGGTTTTCTCTTATACCATTTCGGTCGAGCACCAAAGCCGCTTCGTGCCCGCCATTAATGTAAACCAGATTTCCGTTAGCCGGGTCCAGAACGCCGAAAAAAAGTGTCGCAAACATGCACATGTCACTGTGTTCTTGAGCGATGTAATCGTTTGTCAGGGCAACTGTGCGTAAGGCATCGATCTGGCCGAATTTGCGAGCAGACCGCTCCCCTGATGGCCCGCCGACCGTTTGGGACAGCCGGTCTACCGGTAATCGTCTCAGTCGAGCCTGACCCGAGAAGACCCTGAGGAGACTGCGGAAAAGGGCCATGAAAAGGGCCGACCCAACGCCCTTGTCGCACACGTCGCCAATGACGAACCCGATATATCCACCCGGCAGCATGAAAGCATCATAAAAGTCTCCGGATACACGGCTGGCAGGAAAAAAGAAGGCTTCAAACTCCCATCCGGGTAATTGCGGAAGCTGCTTTGGCAGGAAGTTTCGCTGGATGCGGCGGCATTTTTCAAACTCTCTTTCGAGAGCGACAGAGTAAGCTTCGATTTCATCCTTGGCCTTCTCGAGGGAGGTCATTGACAGATTCAGGTCGTTAAAAAGGGATGCATTTTCCAATACCAAGGCCGTCTGATTGGCGGTGATTTTCATCAGTTCGGCCGTGTTCCTTTTGAAATGTCCTGTTAAGGGGTGCATGAGCGTCAATATGCCCAGCAATGTATCTCCGCTGACAATCGGCAGAACTAAAGCCGAACCAACGCTATATGGTTGATCGGGGAAAACGAGCCAGCGATCATCCAATCGGGTGTCGTGGACAAGGCAAACCTCTCGATGCTGTGCCACCCAGCCGGCAAGGCCTTTGCTGATCACCGATCCAATAATCGCGCCCTTTTGCTCGGGAGAAATTTCGCCCCGTGCCAGAATGCTATCGACGACAGTGCCGTCTTTATCGAGCAAAACGATGCCACCGTGTTCAGCACCGGTTAACTCAATGGCAATGTCAATGATTTTTTGTAGAAGGGTTTTGATGACCTCCGGTTGATCCGGTGTCCTTGCCATGCGGATGAATTTTTCAAACAGCTCGAATTGAGCTTGAAACGCAGCTTTTTCTTTTTTGAGCCGGGCGACATCTTCTTTGAGTGTGTCTTCTTGGTTCAAGGCAATCTCCATATTGTATCCTTATTATATCCTTGTCGCATATTTCATTTGTTTTCAATAGTTTTATGGGTGACTTTTTTCAAGTGAGAGTTTTATTTGTTTTCGTTTAATATGCTTGACAATTCTAACTTATTTAAACTACAAAAAAGAATTATTTATGGACATGCCTAAAAAGGAAAAAAGCAATTCTCATGTTTGACGATCAAACCATAGAGTTGAGTCTGCCGAACATTATTGGGTACGAGCGCATCGCCATGGGGTGCATAGACTCGTTTGCCACAAACATCGGCTTTAGAAAAGAACGCATCGAGGATTTGAAAACTGCATTGGCCGAGGCCTGCATCAATGCGATGCAACACGGCAACAAAGATCGGCCAAGTGAACGCGTGATCGTGAATATGACATTCAAGGACGGATCCTTCAATATTTCGGTAATCGACAAGGGCAAGGGAATACCGAATCCGCTGCCGAACGATCCGAATATTGAAAGAATCGTTGAAGATCTTGACCCGCCTACGGGTTTCGGGTTGTTTTTAATCAAGAGGCTCGTGGACCAGGTC
>JBAPWQ010000217.1:0-2762 GCA_049283795.1 Desulfobacterales bacterium
GAATACCTCAACCTGGACCCCGAGCGCATCGTCGAGATGATCGGGAGCCACGCGGCGATCATCGATTGCTTCGGAATTTTGAACGACGCCGAAATCAAGCGCTATTTCGAGTTGGGGTGCGAGGTCAAAGGCCTTGGGCGCGGGCATGTCAAGCGGATCAAAGATGATGTACGGAAAAATGGGTAACACTCGTTGATTAAGTGAATTGGGTTTATTGGGATGATGGGATGATTGGTTGATTGGGTTGATTGGGTTGACTTGGTTGATTGGGATGATTGGTTGATAGAGGGATGGGATACCATTCATTTGAGGCGCTTGAAGTTTACAAGGCTGCAAGGCAATTTCGAATAAAAGTGTACAATCTGATTAAACAGCTGCCAAACGATGAAAAATACAATTTAGCAGGCCAAATGCGCCGAGCAGCATTGTCTCTTACTAACAATATTGCAGAAGGACATGGACGTTTCTCCTACCAGGAGAATATTCAATTTTGCAGAATTTCACGTGGTTCTTTAATGGAACTGATTGATGATTTAAATGCCTGCGTTGATGAAAAATACTTCGAAGTGAGGTTTCTTGAAGAGCTTAAAATTGAAGGATATAAAATCAATAAGATGCTAAACGGATACATCAGTTATCTCAAAAAAAGAAAACGGGAGATCCCGACCGACATGTCAACCATATAAACCAATCACCCAATCACCCAATAAACCAATCAACCAATAAACTAATAAGCTATCAACCAATTACCAATTAAGTCGCAATGGACCCTGCGGACGTTAAATATTTTCTGATCACCGTCGACGCCGAAGACTGGTTCCAGGTCGAAAACTTCAAGTCCCTGATCTCCTTCGACACCTGGGACCGGCGCGAGCTGCGCGTCGAAAGAAATGTTCATCGCCTGCTCGATCTGTTCGATGCGATTAAGTTGCCGCCCGAGCCAGCCGGATCGTCCAGGGCCGGCGACCCGCGCTCGACCCGCGCCACTTTTTTCGTTTTGTGCTGGATCGCCGAGCGCTTGCCCGGCCTGGTGCGTGAGATCGAGGCCCGTGGTCACGAGGTCGCCTCCCACGGGTGCTATCACGAGCTTCCCCGCCAGATGCCGCGGGCCAAGCTGATGGCCGAACTCGGCGCCAGTCGCCGGCGGCTGGAAGACACGATCGGAAAAGCGGTGGTCGGCTATCGCGCCCCGAGTTTCGCCATTGACGACGGGATCCTGGCGGCGATCGCAGCGGCGGGGTATCGGTACGATTCCAGTTACAATTCATTCAGCCTCCACGGCCGCTACGGCAAAATTTCATTGAACGGCGGGTCCCGCAAGGGAATCGCCCACCGGGTGGCCGATGACTTCTGCGAGCTTCCGATCAGCAATTTAAACGTGTTCGGCCATGTCCTGCCGCTTGGCGGCGGGGCTTACTTCCGACTGCTGCCGTTTCATTTGTTCAAGCTGGGGGTGAAACGGATTTTGTCCACCGCTGGCGCCTACGTGTTTTACATTCATCCCTGGGAAATCGATCCGGGCCAACCGCGGGTGACCAAAGCTTCATGGAGCCACAAGCTGCGGCACTACGCCATGGTATCGAAGACCTACCGGCGCCTCGATCACATGATCAATTCTTTTGAATACTGCCGCTTTACGACTTGCAGTCAATACCTGGCGGCGCAAGGCATGCGCCTGACGGCAACTGGCCCGGCTTTACCACAGGCTCCAAGATGAAAGCCCTGTCAAGGCCGGACGAAGGCGGCTGATGTGTGCAGCACGCCCAAGACCCGCACCACGGCCAAAACTTTTAGCTTAAGGGCGACACCACAGCAATCAACGAGGGAGAACTGACGTGAAAGCGGTCATTCTGGCGGGGGGGTTCGGGACCCGGCTATCCGAGGAAACAGGGGTGAAGCCCAAGCCGATGGTTGAAATCGGTGATCGGCCCATTTTGTGGCACATCATGAAAATATACTCCGCGGCCGGCATCGATGATTTTATCATCTGCCTGGGCTACAAGGGGCATATCATCAAAGAGTATTTCGCCAACTACGCCCTGCACCTCTCGGACATCACCTTCGATTTGAAGAACAACCGGACGCTCGTCCATCACAACGACACCGAACCCTGGCGCGTGACCTTGGTGCATACCGGCGATAACACCCTGACCGGCGGCAGAATCAAGCGCGTGCAGTCCTATATCGGCGATGAGACGTTTTGTCTCACCTATGGCGACGGGGTCAGCAATGTCGATATCACGGACCTGGTCCGATTTCACAAGACCCAGGACGCGCTCGTCACGCTGACCGCCGTGCAGCCGCCCGGCCGCTTCGGCGCCTTCAGCCTGGGCCCCGGCCAGAACAAGATTGGCACTTTCAAGGAAAAACCCCAGGGGGACGGCGCCTGGGTCAACGGCGGATTTTTTGTCGCCGAGGCGGCGGCGCTGGACTACATCGACGGTGACCAGACGATCTGGGAGCGTGAACCGATGGAGCGGCTGGCCCAGGAAGGCCGGCTTGCGGCTTACCGCCACCATGGCTTCTGGCAGCCGATGGATACCCTGCGGGACAAGAACATGCTCGAAGATCTCTGGGCCGGCGGCACGGCGCCCTGGAAAGTCTGGTAGCAGATATCATTTGCCCGCTGGTTAAAACCTGCTGTTACAAACACAAATACAGGCTTTAAGATACAGTTTTTGGCACGGCCAGAGGGGGGCGGCTGGATGGCCCTACGCCAACGACCGACACCAGCAGCCAAACGCCTTATCTTAATGCCGTAT
>JBAPWQ010000218.1:0-5204 GCA_049283795.1 Desulfobacterales bacterium
GTCAAGATACCGATTGCCGGAATCCTGCACGTGATGAACAGTATCCAAACCTGATGCCGCCCCAAGGAGGACGTCCCATGCCTAAGACAAATACGGCCGAAACCGCCGGTATCGACGACGGTTTTTCGCTGCTGAGCGAAGACGACATCTACCTCTTCAACGAGGGCAACCATTTCCGGCTCTACGACAAACTGGGCGCGCACATCATGACGCGCGACGGCCGCGAAGGGACCGCTTTCGCGGTCTGGGCCCCCAATGCCGCCCAGGTCAACGTCATCGGCGACTTCAACGGCTGGGACAAACACCGCCACCTGTTGAAGCCGCGCGGCCAGTCGGGCATCTGGGAAGGCTTCATCCCCGGCATCGGCCGCAGCATGCCGTACAAGTACTTCATCCAGTCCAATTTCGAGAACCGGCAGCTGGAGAAAGCCGACCCCTTCGCCCTCCACGGCGAGGTCGCCCCCAAAACCGCTTCGGTGATTTGGGACCTGGCATACGACTGGGGGGACGAGAGCTGGATGGCGACGCGCGGACAAAAATCGTTTCTCAGCTCCCCGATGAGCATTTACGAGGTCCACGGCGGGTCGTGGATGCGGGTGGTCGACGACGGCAACCGGTCGCTGTCGTACCGCGAGCTGGCGCAGAAACTCACCGATTATCTGCTCGACATGGGCTACACCCACGTCGAATTCATGCCGGTGATGGAACACCCTTTTTTCGGTTCCTGGGGCTATCAGAGCCTGGGCTATTTTTCGCCCAGCAGCCGCTATGGCACGCCGCAGGATTTCATGCACCTGATCGACACCCTTCACCAGAACGGCATCGGCGTGATCCTGGACTGGGTGCCGTCGCATTTTCCGGTCGATGCGCACGGGATCGGCGAGTTCGACGGCACCCACCTCTTCGAGCATGCCGATGCGCGCAAGGGCATTCATCCGGACTGGAACAGCTACATCTTCAACTACGGCCGCAACGAGGTCCACAGTTTCCTGATCAGCAGCAGCCTGTTCTGGCTGGACAAATACCATGTCGACGGGTTTCGCGTGGACGCGGTGGCTTCCATGCTCTACCTGGACTACTCGCGCAAGGCCGGGGAGTGGATCCCCAACGAGTTCGGCGGCAATGAAAACCTGGAGGCGATCGCCTTCCTGCGGCGCTTCAACGTGGAGACGCACCAGCACTACCCGGGCACGGTCACGGTGGCCGAGGAATCCACCGCCTGGCCGATGGTCTCACGGCCGGTGTTTCTCGGCGGGCTGGGGTTCGACATGAAGTGGGACATGGGCTGGATGCACGATACCCTGGCCTATTTTTCCAAGGACCCGGTCCACCGTTCCTACCACCACAACAAGCTGACCTTCCGCATGATCTACGCCTGGCACGAGAACTACGTGCTCTCGCTTTCGCATGACGAGGTGGTGCACGGCAAGGGATCGCTGCTGGGCAAAATGCCGGGCGACGACTGGCAGAAGTTCGCCAATCTGCGGCTGCTGTTCGGCTACATGTACGCCCAGCCCGGCAAGAAGCTGGTTTTCATGGGCGCCGAGTTCGGGCAGTGGGCCGAGTGGGCGCACGACCGTCAGCTCGACTGGCACCTGCTCGACTTGCCCCTGCACGGCGGCCTGCGGCACTGGGTGCAGGATCTCAACCACCTCTACCGGAGCGAAGCGGCCCTGCACGAAGCCGATTTCGCTCCCGAGGGATTCCAGTGGATCGACTGCAACGATTCCCTACACAGCAGCATCAGCCTGATCCGGCGCTCGCCGAAGGGGGCCGGCGAGTTGATCGCCGTTTTTAACTTCACGCCGGTGCCGCGCTACAACTACCGGGTCGGGGCTCCGCGCGGCGGGCTCTGGCAGGAGCGGCTCAACAGCGACGCGCGCGATTACGGCGGCAGCGGGCAGGGCAACCTGGGCACGCTGGAAGCCTCGCCGGTGCCGTTCCACGGGCTGTCACATTCCCTCAACCTGACCCTGCCCCCCCTGGGGGCCGTGTTCCTGAACTCCCCGAAGGAGGGGTCGTGATGGAAAAAAATCGCTTGGGCGCCACCGCTCTCAACGGCGGGCGCTGCCGCTTCGAGGTCTGGGCGCCCTTGGCCGAGAGCGTCGAGGTGCACCTGGTGGGCGCAGAGGAGCGCCGCTGCGCGATGGACCGCCGGGCGGCGGGCTATTTCACGACGGTGCTGGACGAGGTGCCCGCCGGGGCGCGCTTCCTCTACCGGCTGCAGTACGCGGGTTCCAAGGTCCTGGAACGGCCCGACCCGGCCTCGCGGCACCAGCCCGGCGGCGTGCACGAGCCCTCCGAGGTCGTGACCGCGGAGTTCGACTGGCAGGACCGGGGCTGGCACGGCCTGCCGCTCGATCGGTACGTCATCTACGAGCTGCACGTGGGCACCTTCAGCCGGCAGGGAACCTTCGCGGGCGTCGTCCGCCACCTGGACGAACTGGCCGATCTGGGCGTCACGGCCATCGAGCTGATGCCGATAGCCCAGTTTCCGGGCGGCCGCAACTGGGGCTATGACGGCGTTTACCCGTTTGCCGCCCAGAACTCCTACGGCGGACCGCAGGGACTCAAAGAGCTGGTGAACGCCTGCCACCGCCGGGGCCTGGCGGTGGTGCTCGACGTGGTCTACAACCACATCGGACCCGAAGGCAACTACCTGCGGGATTTCGGCCATTACTTCACCGATTTCTACCACACGCCCTGGGGCGAGGCGGTCAACTTCGACGGGTCGCACAGCGACGAGGTGCGCCGCTTCTTCACCGAAAACGCGCTGCAGTGGCTCGACGAATTTCACATCGACGCCCTGCGGCTGGATGCCGTGCACGCGATCATGGACTTCTCGGCGCGGCCGTTTTTAGAGGAGCTTGTCCGGGCCGTGCACCGCCGGGCCCGGGAGGTGAACCGGCGCTTTTACCTGATCGCCGAAAGCGCGCTCAACGACACCCGCATCATCCGCCCGCGGGAGGTGGGCGGCTTCGGGCTCGACGCGCAGTGGAACGACGACTTTCACCACAGCCTGCGCACCGCGCTGACAGATGAACGCTCCGGCTACTACCGCGATTACAATGGCCTGGAGAACCTGGCCAAGGCTTGGCGCGAGGGCTATGTCTACTCGGGCGGCTACTCGGCCTTCCGGCAGCGCGCCTTCGGCAATTCTTCGCGCAACGTTCCCGCCCGGCAGCTGGTGGTTTTCGCCCAAAACCACGACCAGGTGGGCAACCGCATGCTCGGGGAACGTCTGTCCGAGTTGGTTTCGTTCGAAAAACAGAAGCTGGCCGCCGGCCTGGTGCTCCTGTCGCCTTTTGTGCCGCTGATCTTCATGGGCGAAGAATACGGGGAGACCGCGCCCTTTCTCTACTTCGTCAGCCATGGCGATCCGGGCCTGGTGCAGGCCGTGCGCGAGGGGCGTCGCCGGGAAATCGAGGCCTTCGGGTGGCAAGAGGAACCGCCCGATCCCCAGGCCGAGGGCACCTTCGACAAATCCAGGCTGAACCGGTCCCTGCTGCAGGAAGACCGCCATCGGACGCTGCACGACTTCTACCGGGAGTTGCTCGGGCTGCGCGCCCGGACGTCCGCCCTGGCGAACCTGAGCAAGAAAAACATGACGGTGACCTGCGATCGGCGTCAGAACCTGCTGCTGGCCAGGCGCCGCTTTGCGGCCGACGAGGCGTATCTGATCTTCAATTTCAACGACCAGCCGCAATCGGTTGCAATCGATTTGCCGCAAGGCCGCTGGCGCAAGGAAATCGATAGCGCCGACACTCGTTGGATGGGCCCCGGAAGCGATGTCCCGGATGAGCTGCAAGTTTCCGGGCCGATGGAGGTTCGTGTGGTGGCCCATTGTGTGGTGGTGCTGACGAGAGACGAAGGGTGAGGGAGGCTGGGAGGCGGGGAAGCTTGGAAGATGGGAAGGCGAAAGGCAAAGGGCTAAAGGCCAAAGGCGCAAAGGGAAGATGGGCGAAAGGCGAAAGGCTAATGGCAAAGGGTAAAGGCGCATAGGGAAGCTGGGAGGCTTGGAGGTTGGGAGGCCAGGAAGGCTGTGAGGAAGGGGGGCACTGAAAGAACGGAGTATTGGAATATTGGAGTGCTGGAAGATTGGAATACTGGAGTGTTGGAGTGAATGGAGAACTGGAATGTTGGAAGATGGCAGGGCAATGAGATGCGGAAAGAGGGGAATCGTGAAATGTTGGAACTATGGGTTGTGAGATGAGAAGAGCCGGTCACATTGTCGAAACAATGGGATTTAAGGAGATAGCATCACTCTGTTTTTCCATCTTTCCCCCATTCCATCATTCCAGACCCCGAGCCTCCGAGCCTCCGAGCTTCCCAGCTTCCCAGCTTGAGACAGTGAGGAACCCCCGATGATGCAAAACCACATCTGCATTCACGGCCACTTCTACCAGCCGCCGCGGGAGAATCCCTGGTTGGAGGAAATCGAGACTCAGGATTCCGCCTACCCTTACCACGATTGGAATGCGCGCATCAGCGCCGAGTGCTATGCGCGCAACGCCGCCGCCCGCATCCTGGACGACCAGGGGTACATCGAACGGATCACAAACAACTACAGCCGCATGAGCTTTAATTTCGGACCGACCCTGCTCAGTTGGCTGGAACACAACAGCGCCGGGGTGTACGCCGCCATTTTGGAGGCCGACCGGTTGAGCCGGGAGCGTTTCTCGGGTCACGGCTCGGCCATGGCCCAGGCATACAATCATATCATTTTGCCGCTGGCCAATACCATCGACCGCAGGACCCAGATCCTTTGGGGGATTTGTGATTTCCGGCATCGCTTCGGGCGGGCGCCGGAAGGGATGTGGCTGCCCGAGGCCGCGGTGGACCTGGAAACGCTGTCCATCATGGCCGAGATGAAACTGGCCTTCACGATTTTAAGCCCCTACCAGGCCGAGCGTATCCGGCCGATCCAGGACGATGACTGGCACGATGTGAGCGACGGGTCGATCGATCCGCGACGGCCCTATCTGCAGCGTCTGCCCGATGACCGCAGCATCGTGATCTTTTTCTACGATGGCTCGATTTCAAGAGACGTCGCCTTCGACGGCCTTTTGAACAACGGCGAGTCCTTCGCCGGGCGTCTGCTGGCGGGCTTCGATGAAGAACACGAAGAGGACCAGCTGGTCCACATCGCCACCGACGGGGAAACCTTCGGTCACCACCATCAGTACGGCGACATGGCACTGGCC
>JBAPWQ010000219.1:0-11730 GCA_049283795.1 Desulfobacterales bacterium
ATAATCCGCGGTGAGGCATAGCGGCCGGTGATGACCAGTTCGAGTTCCGGCGGCTTGTTGATGATCAGGCCCAGAAGCTCCTGCACCGGAAACAGGCCCAGTTTCACCGCGACATTGGCCTCATCGAGGATGACCATGTCGTAGCCGCCCGATGCGATCACCGCGGTGACTCTTTCTATGCCCTTGCGAGCGGCCTGGATGTCTTCTAATTTTGGCCTTTCATGCGTAAAGCGGCCCAGCCCGAACTGCTCGACCGTGATCAAATCATCGAAGCGTTTCAGCGCCTTTATCTCGCTGTACTCCCCCTTCTTGACGAATTGACCGAAAAAAATCTTCATCCCGGCCCCGGCGGCCCTGATGGAAAGGCCGATGGCGGCGGTTGTTTTCCCCTTCCCGTTGCCGGTAAAAACATGTACGTACCCTTTAGTCATTTTCCCTGCCTCTGTACCGGCGATGCCGGATCTCTGCTCACCGAATACCGCTAAAAACGCGTGAGGAATGCCGCTTCAAAAAAAGACCCCACCTTGCTCATAGCCATTTCGAGCCGTCGACGCAAGAACATTTGCTGATGGGTTAATCGGTTTTGCCCGTTTGCCGGTTTGCCCGTTTGTTGGTTTGCCCGTTTGCCGGTTGCCGGTTTGCCGGTCGAACAGAAAAACGGATTGATTCCAGTCGGATCGGATACTGTTGGGCGAAAAATTTTTCGCCCATACGGTGCCCCTTGACCGGGGTCTGGGCCGATGCCGCTTTGAAGCCTAACCATAGGGGGCGGGTTTCATGCCTGCCTTTCAGTGCCTTGATACATATTCAGTGGACACATAATATAAGACCCATGGGGGTGCCTCATGCCGAATATAACGATATCGATAGACGAAAAACTTTTAAAATCTGGCCGTAAATACGCTGAAAAACTCCAGACATCAGTAAAAGCGCTCATCCGAAAACTCCTGGAGCAAACGGTTAAAAACGACGCCAGCCAGTGGATGGATGAGTGTTTCGCATTGATGGATCGGGCCAATGCGTGCTCGAATGGTAAACAGTGGAAACGTGAGGACCTTTACGATGTCTAAAGTGTTCCTTGACACGAATATCCTTGTTTACAGTTTGGACCGGTCGGATCCCGCTATTCCAGCTTGAAGCGCACCGGCACCCGCACCCACATTTCGACACGCTCCTGCCCCTTGCGCCCCGGCTCGAAGGACCAGTTTCTGACGGAATTCATGGCCGAGCTGTCCAGAATCGTGTGGCCACTCGATGACAGGATCCGGATATCGGTGACTTTCCCCTGCCGGTCAACCAGTACTTCGAGCACGACCGTCCCCTGATACCCCCTGGTGCGCGCTCGCTTGGGATATTCCAGCGGTGGATTCTTACTGTATTCGGGTTGGGCTTCCACGAGGCCGGGAGCCGCGGCCATCGGCGGTGAACCGGCCGGCGCGGCCGTTCGTGGCGATGCGGATGTCACTTCTCCGGGCCCGGGCCCGGGTGCGCTGCTCGCGGAAACCGGGGCAGCCGGGGTTTCCGAATCAGGCGTGTCAGGTGCTGTTTCGGGCAAGGTCCGGGATGGCTGCGCTTCTTCAACCGGCTGCGGCTTATTCGCGTCCGCCGGTTCGACCTTCTTCGGCTGCCGAACCGCTTTTCTTTTTTCCACGGGGCGCGGTTCGGGCTCGCTCGGCGGTTTTTCGGGTGGAAGCGGCGTTTCCGGGGCCTTTTTTTCGACTTCCACCGGCCGGGGCATGGCCTCGGCCGGCGGCGCCGGGGCCGGCGGGTGCAAAGGGTCGAGGGTCACCGTGACCGGCGCCGGTGACAACCGCCCCGGCGTGATCCCGTTCGGCCCGATGAAATTCACGCTGAAGAGGAGAAGATGACATCCGGCAGCCAAAACGGCTGCAAACACCAGCCGTTTCACGGCGACTCGCCCAGCTCGGCCTGGAGTGAAATGCGGCTGAGCCCGGCGGCCCGGATATGGTCCAGGACCGCGAACAGGCTCTGGTAGGGAAGGTCGCGATCGGCAAAGAGCAGCACGCCCGGGTCCGCCTGCCCCCGCGTTTTTTCCAGCAGCACGCTCGTCACCCGGTCCGGCTCGACCGGCACCTTGTCGATGAAAATTGAGCCGTCGGCCTTGACCGTGACGGCCAAAATCAATTTTTTGTCGATCTCGACCGTTTCCGACACGGGCAACTCGACCCGCAGGCCGCGGTGCACGGCCATTGAGAGCATGGCATAGATAAAAAAGACCAGCAGCAGGAACACGACATCGATCATGGGCAGCATTTCGATGCGCGCCTTCCTGACCCGGCGTCGGTAAATTTTCATTGCCGGCCGTCCTCGAGCAGCGGGTCCCTGCGAATCAGATTCTGGTAGACAATCTCCAGGCTGGTGGCATATTTCTCGATCTGGATCGCGGCACCTTCAATCAGCGAGTTGAAATAGTTGAAGGGTAGAACCGTCAAAATGGCGATGCCGAGTCCGGCAGCCGTGGTGATCAAGGCCTGGGCGATGCCGGCGGTGACGATCTCCGGGTGTTCTATGCCCGCCGTTCCGAGCACATCAAAGGACTGAATGATGCCGATGACCGTCCCCAGGATCCCCAGCAGCGGCGCGACGGTGATCATCGTATCCAGCACACCCATGTAGCGTCCCATCCGCTTGAGTTCGTCGGCCGCGGAGGCCTCCATGGCCTTGATCATCGAATAGCGGCGGTGCAGAATCCCGGTGATGATGATCTTGATGATAAAGTCTTTCGTCCCGGCGGTTTTGTGCCGGACGGCTTCCCAATCGCCTGATTCGCAAAGGGTCATGACATCGTTCAACAGGGCCGGGCTGGCCTGTTTCCTGATGGTCAACCAGAAGAAGGCCCGCTCGATGATCACCGTCAATGAAATGAGCGAACACAGAAGCAGGGGGTACATCACCGGTCCGCCGCTTACAAAAAAATCCAGCATGCGCAATCCTTTTTAAAATACGCCGCTCAATCCGACAACGTAGTTCCGCTCGGGAGCCGGGTAGAAATTGGTCTGGGTGGGGAAGCCGCCGATGACCGCAAATTCCGAATATTTTTCATCGGTCAGATTGTTCACGCCGGCAAACGCCCGGAGCATCTTCCACTTATAGGTAAGTCTCAGGTCGATGGTGAAGTAGGACTCGAGTTTTTCGAATTCGTTCTCAAAGTCGCTGATGGCGTAACTCGTGCCGACGTATATGTAATCTGCCGCAAACTCGAGTCCTTTGGGAATGTCGTAAATCCTCAGCCCCACACTGCCCCTGTTGTTCGGTACGGCGGGGATGTCCTTGCCATCATAAGGCCCCTTTTCGAAGGTCGCCTTCTGATAAGTGTAATTGCCTTGCAGAATAACATGATTCACAAGGTCGGCCCGGGCGCCCACCTCCACGCCCTGGTGAAGCGTTTCGGGATAGTTTTCATTGGTAAAGGTCGGCCGGTTGAAAAAAATTTCATCATCGATATCGGCCCGGAAAAGGGTCAAATTGGCCCGGATCTTGGGCATGAAGTAGTGTCGGATTCCCATTTCATAGTGCATGCCGGTCTGCGGTTGAAGCTCCGGGTTGACAACAATCTGCCCGGTATCAAAATCATAAACCACCAGCTCATCGATAAGCGGAAAACGAAAACTTCGATTGACACGGGCAAACACCGAGGACTCCTGGCCGTACAAATAGGTCAACCCGGCCGTGAACGCACTTTCGCTGTCGGAGGTGGAGTCTTTAAGGGGAGCCAGGGGAAAGTCGCTCAGATCTTTGACGTCGAAATCGTATTTGACGGTTTCATAACGGGCGCCGAATGTGAACAACAAATTTTTGAGGACGTAAAGCTCGTCGTTCAAGTAGAAGCCATAGGAATTCCGATCGACGTTTGCGACACCGGTGGGAGAAGACGGCAATGGCGAAAAGAAACCCGAGTACGACTTGCTGTCCTGGCTGGAACCGTAAAGATCGACCCCCGCAACCAGCCTGTTGCCGAGGCTGAATAGTTCCGCATCCCAGATATACCGCGGTGTGAACCCTACGGTGTCGGTCGTGACGTTATTTTCAAAGGGAAAGGACTCATCGGGGAACTCGGATTCGCTGATCCTTTCGCGGTAGGACAAGTCGGCCAGCACCTGTCCGTACCCGCCGAAATCCCAATCAAGCCCTCCCGTAATGTAAGCATCGCGGGTCTTGGCACTGTCTTGCGGGTCCAGACTCTGCCGGCGGTCTTCGTCCACCTCCGCCTGGGTGAGGGTTCCCGGAAGGCCGAATCTATCCTTGTGATACGAACCCGAAAGGTTCAGGGCCAAACGGTCGGTGGCATCAAAGAGTACTTTACCGCCGATATCGCCGGAATTGTAGTTGTTGTTTTCCCTGTAGCCGTCAGTTGCTTCCAGGCTGCCATACAGGGATGCGGCTGTTTTCTTATTACCGCCGCTGGCATAGGCATCGACCTTGGCGCGGCTGTAGCTTCCAAAGGTAACACCGCCGTTGGCACTGAACTTTTCAGAAGGGGTCTTCGTGATGATGTTGATGACCCCCGCGGTGGCATTGTCGCCAAAAAGAACCGTGCCGGAACCGCGCACGATTTCGATGCGTTCGATCTGTTCAATCGGAATCTGGGCCCAATCGACGGAACTCAGATCGACTTCGTTGACACGGCGGCCGTCGACGAGAACCAGTGCGTTTTGGGTCGCGGTTTCACCGAATCCGCGCAGATCAACCGCGGCTGTATTGCCGTTGCCGAGCGGGTCGCGCACGACGATTCCTTCTTCACCGCGCAACAGATCGGCGGCCGTTTTTGCATTCGTGTTTCTGATGTCCGCCGGCGTTATCACGCTGACGCTGGCCGGGATCATCCGCTCCTGCTGTTCGATCCGGGTTCCGGTCACCAGCACTTCCGGCAGCGTTGCCGGAGCCGTGCCGTTTTGCGGGGCCTGTTGGGCGCCGACGCCAAGGGGCAGGAATACCGATGTGATCAAGAACACTCGAAGTAATCGTCTGCTCATTTGTCATCTCCTTGTTATGGCTCTTTTCGGTTCAGGAACTTTTGGGGCACCGGCGTCACCCGCGGTACGTTGCCGAGCGGGCTTTCATCCACCAGCAACTTGCACCCGTAGGTCGCCTCCAGGTTCTGAAACGTTAGAACTTCGAAGGGCAGCCCCAGGCAGGCAATGTCGCCGTCTTTCAGGAGCAGGAGTCTGTCGCCGTACATTGCGGCCAGATTGACGTCATGCGACACCATGACCACCGTCACCTGCTTTTCGGTTTTCAATTTCTCCATCAGGTCCATCACCCGCACCTGGTGAGAGAGATCGAGTGACGCGGTTGGCTCGTCCAGCAGGATGATTTCCGGTTCCTGGCACAGTGCGCGCGCAATGAAAACCCGCTGCTGCTCCCCGCCGCTGAGCTGGTCCAGCTTGCGCCCGGCCAGATGGCTCACCTCGGTAATCGCCATCGCCTGATACGCGGTTTCAATGTCCTGGTCCTGCGGTATGCCCAATACATTCTGGTGCGGGGCCCGGCCCATCAGGACGGCTTCTTCGACGGTAAACGGAAATCCGACCTCGAGCCGCTGGGGAACGTAGGCGATCCGCCGGGCGAGCGACTTGTACGAAAAGCTGCGGATATCCCGGTCGAAAATCCGGATTCGTCCGGCTTTGGTTTTCAGCACGCCGGCCATGAGTTTCATCAGCGTCGTCTTGCCCGATCCGTTGGGGCCGATGATGATGAAAAAATCGCCGGCGGTAATGGAAAAAGAAAGGCCTTTCAATACGGCGTGGGATCCGAAGGTGTGGCTCAGAGTGTCGATCGCAACGGCCGTCTTCATTGTTTTGATTTTTTCAGCAGAAAAATAAAAACAGGCGCGCCGATCAGGGCCGTGATCACGCCGGTCGGCATTTCCCCCTGTTGCGGCAGCGTGCGGGCCAGAAGGTCGCAGACGACCAGATAGGCGCCGCCGCCCAGAATGCAGGCCGGCACCAGCACGCGGTGGTCGGGACCCCAAATCAGCCGCAGCAGGTGCGGCATGACCAGCCCGACAAACCCCAGCAGGCCGCTGTAGCTGACGGTTACACTGACCATCAACGATGTGAGGACGAGTAAAATAATGGTCACGGTCTGGACCGGCAGCCCCATGGTCTGCGCCGTTTCCTTGCCGACCAGCAGCAGGTTCATGGCGTGGGAGAAGAAAAAAATCACCAGGAAGCAGGGCCCCAGGATCAGGGCCAGTATGCCGGCCGTCAGGCTGTCGGCCGAAGACAGGTCCCCCATCAGCCAGAAAATGATGGTGTGCAGCCGCGCGTCCTGGGTCAGGGACACCAGAAACATGATCACCGCCGAGCAGAACGCGTTCACCATGACCCCGGAGAGCAGCAGGGCATCCTTCTTCAATATCGTTTTACCGGAGGACATGACCAGGATCAGCGCCAGGGTCGCCAGGCTGCCGATGAAGGCACAAAAGCTGACGCCGGGAAACCGGGCGAGTCCCAACGTGATGCCGATGATGGCGCCGATCGCGGAGCCGCCCGAGATTCCCAGGATGTAGGGCTCCGCCAGCGGGTTGCGGAGCAGCGCCTGAAAGACCAGGCCGCCCAGCGAGAGTGTCGCGCCCACCAGAGCCGCCAGCAGGACCCGCGGCAGCCGCAGGTGCCAGATGATCATGTCCAGCGTGGCGTTCGGTTCACCCCGGCCGAAAATGGCCGCGAGCGAAGCCGCCACGCCCTCGCGCGACGACCCGCTGGAAATGGCCAGCAGCACGGCTGCGGCAAGGATTGCGGTCAGCAGCAGGATCACCAGCAGGAGGCGGTTGATCACGGAGGTCGGGGCTGTGGTCACTGGGATTTTCCAAAAATTTCCGGATGAATGAGTTTGACGAGCATTTCCAGGGCATCCACCAGGCGCGGAGAGGGCCGATCGAACAGATCCGAATCGACGATCTCGATCCGCTGGTTGCGGACTGCCGGAATATCGGCCCAGTGTTGCCATTCGGCTTTGATCTGGTCGAACGAGGCCCCGCGGGTCATCGAGGTGATGATGATGACCTCGGGCGCGAGCGCCAGGACCTGTTCGCGGTTGAATCGCGGGTAGGCCGTGCTGCCGGTGGCCAGGTTCTGCCCCCCGGCCAGGACGATGAGTTCGTTGATAAAGGTATCGGTCCCGATGGAGACGATCGGCGCCACTCCGATCTGAAAAAAAACGCGCGGCCGATGCGCCGTCTGTGCTACTCGTTCGGTGACCTGCCGGACCCGGACGTGCATCTCATCGGCCAGCCGGCGGGCCTTCTCCTCGACATTCAGCAGCCCGCCAATCTCGATCACCGTTTGCGCGACGGTCTCGATGTCGCGCGGGTTCACGGCATACACCGGGATGTTCAGCTCGGCCAGCCGGTCGGCGGCGGCTTTCGGGTTGCCGTCCTTGATGGCGATGCACAGGTCCGGGTCAAGGGCCACGATGCGCTCCAGATCGAGGCGGATATAGGTTCCCACCTTGGGGAGCGCTGCCGCGGCGGGCGGGTAGTTGCTGTATACGGTCACCCCCTTCAGACGATCCTCCTGCCCCAATGCGAAGATGATTTCGGTGATGCTGGGTGCCAGGGCAACGATTCTTTTGGGCGTGTCGGGCACCGTCAATTTTCGTCCCGCCTGGTCGACGACTTCCCGTGCGTCGGTTGGAGAATACAAAAAGACCACAAAGGCGGAAACGGCAAGCCAAAAGAAGGGATATGGTGATAACCGATCTCTCATTTTCTCTGAATTTATTCCTCGACGTTCGGACTGGCCTTTTTCACATTGACTTTCAATTCAACCTAGGTTTTTTCGCTCCCGTGCGTTGCATGGCGGCTTCGGCAAATAAAAAAAGCCCTTCAAACGCCAGTGGTTTGAAGGGCTGCACCCAGCTTTCTTGACCCTGCAAAATCGCCGCGCTATTCTATGTTCCGTAGCCGCACAGCTGATGATCAAGGCAGGTCTTCTGGCTCCCCCGCCCGGTCAGCGGCCTTCCCATTCCATTGCAAGGGAATAGTGGCACATGAAGCTGAAAGGGGTTTTCATGGGGTTACAGCGGCGGGACCGCTCCCGAGTTCAACGGGATTCCCTATTAAGCCCTTGCGGGCACCTCACAAGCATTCAGTACGATAGGCGAACGGCTTGTGTCAAGAACTAATCCCGTAGAAGGCGCCGCCCATTGCGGAATCGCGCATGGCATAGGCTTTAAGATGAAGATTTTGACTGTATAGATTCATCAACACGCGTCGCGGAAAATGCGGGGGGTTTTATGAAAAAAACTGATGAAGATGTCTTTTCACGGTCGTGGTATCATTTGCGGCGAGACGACCGATTTTTTTCAGCAGCAATCGGTTGTCGATGGTAAAAACCTTGAGGCGCACCTGGCATGGCAAATTCAATCCCGCCGCAGAATATTCCTCGATTTGAGAATCACCGGGCCAGCGACGATGACCTCTTGTCGTTATCATGGCCAGCACGGTATACCCGCCGCTGTTGAATGTCGTGTTGCTGAGCACAAGGGCCGGTCGTCTTTTCGCCGCCGGTTTATCCGCGAACGGAAACGGCACCGTGACAACATCCCACTGGCTACAAATCACGGAACGCCTCGTCATCCTCGGGGCTGTTCCACTCTTCCAGGGTTTCGGAGACAGCCGAATGGAACGCCGCATCGAACGGCGCGATGCGCTTGAGCCTAATGGAGTGGCCTTGAATTTCGTAGGCGACGAGATCACCGGGCTCTATACCCAGGGCCTTTCTGATCTCCATGGGGATCGTCACCTGCCCTTTGGCTGAAAGTTTGCTGATGTGCAAAATTGATCTCCCGGGAAGAAGTGAAAGATTTTGAATATCCCTATCAACGGTAAAGAATGATGTCAAGTTTGAAATCTTTACAACCACTCTATTAAAAATGCTCCGCAACATCAAAGATGGGCCAATTCGCGATCTTTTGCTGACATCTTTTACCTTGACCGTCGGCATCATTGAATGACAATAGTGATGATAAACCAGCAGAAAGGAGGAAAGCAAATGCTCGAAATCAAGAATTCGGTGGCGGTGATTACCGGCGGAGCCAGCGGCATCGGCCTGGCCGTCGCCCACTATTGGCATCGAAACGGCGGCAAACTGATCCTGGCCGATGTGGCCGCCGAAGGCCTTGCCAGGGCCGCCGCGGAGATCGGCGGGGAGGTGGCCACGGTGGTCTGCGATGTCAGCAGCGAAGCGGACTGCGCCCGCCTGGCCGACACGGCCATCGAGAAATTCGGAGCCATCAACCTGATCGCCCCTTTTGCCGGCATCATCAAGGACGGCCTCTTTCTGTCCACCAGCCGCGATACCGGCAAAGTCGCCAAGAAGATGCCGCTCGAAAATTTTCAGAAGGTGCTCGACATCAACCTGACCGGCGTTTTTCTGACGGTGCGCGAGTGTGCCGAACGCATGATCAACCACAACTGCCGCGGGCTGATCTGCCTGGTCTCCTCGACCGGGTCCCTGGGAACGGCCGGGCAGCTGAACTACTCATCGACCAAGGCCGCCATGTCGGTCATGCCCAAGGTCATCACGGCCGAATTCTTCCGGCGCGCCCTGGCCGACAAGATCCGCTGCGTGGCGATCGCCCCCGGCTATGTGGGCACGCCCATGGTCAAGGGCATGAACCAGAAGGCGCTTGACGGCATTCTCGAAAACGTGCCGATCGGCCGCCTGATCGAGCCCGAGGAGGTCGCCTCCCTGATCGGCGAACTCTATCGCAACGAGGCCCTGGCCGGAGACGTTTTCTACATCCACGGCGGCCTGCGCCTGGGGTCCAAGGGGTAGTAAGGTTTCCGGTTCAGCCCTGCCGCCGGCCAGAGGGGTGCCCAGTTTGATCGAAGAGGAAATCTTTAGGCTTCCGGGATAAATTCCAAATGAAAAATAACAAATAAATTCCAATGACCAAATTTAAAATTACAAACCTGTTTGGTTCATTTGGATATTAAAAAATCATAAATGTGGATTTTTTTCGCTGGGCAAGGCCGCACAAGGGTTTTGACCGCAGGCGTAGCATGGCTACGTCGAGGATCAAAACCCGCGGAGAACGCAGTCCAGCGGAAAAAAGACCATTTATGGATGGATGCTATTTGGCTGCCCGCGGCGGGCTCACCACCGCCTCACCGTCAAGAACTGTCGTTCCTTCCTGATTGACGCACCAGGTCTTGAGCCGCACCCGCTTTTTTTCGGCGATGATCTCCACCACCTCCGCAATGGCGGTCACCGTGTCCCCGATTTTGACCGGCGCCAGGAAATTGAGTTCCTGGCGCATGTAAATCGAACCCGGCCCGGGCAGAATCGTGCCCACCAGGGTCGAGATGAAACCGGCCGTCAGCATGCCGTGGGCGATGCGGGTCTTGAAAAACGTCTTGGCGGCGTATTCCTCGTTCACATGCGCCGGGTTGAAATCTCCGGTAATCCCGGCATAGAGGTAAATGTCGGTTTCGGAGACCGTCTTCGAAAACCGCGCACTCTGCCCCACGCTCAGCTGGTCTATTGTCAGTCCTGTCATCGCCTCTCCTCCTGTTTATCCTTTAATGATCGAGCCCGTTTATGCCAAAATGTGTAGGGGCAGGACTCGTGTCTGCCCTCCTCGCCGAACCACCCGCATCTGAATTGGAGCCCTGCGTTTTTGGGCACCCACAAGGGGCGCACCTGCAGGCAGGATGGCCAGGATATCCCCTTTGGCCCGGACATGCCCCGATAGCGGCACGTCGAATTCAATGGCATCCAAGACCAATTCAGTTCCTTCCCCGGCTTCACGTTGCCCTTATAGCACATATTCGAGGGGCGTAGGTGGTCTAGGCGCTTTCCAGCCAGCGGCGGGCATCCTCGATTTCCCTGCTCTCGAAATAGCGTATCTCGATCTTCACGAACGGCTTCACGATCTTGGTGTACAGCTCGATCCACTGGTGGTCGGCGACAACCGCCGTTCTGGTGATATCCTTGTAGTGTGCAAAGACCCATTTCAGGTCTTCCCAGATCAGCGAAGGTTCCACCGCCCCGATGCTGCGGACTTCTTCCAGAAGGCGCACGTTGCCATGCTCTTTAATTTTTTTGTCCAGAACGGCCACCGCCTCGTCGAAATCCGCGCGGGTGATCCGTCCATCGACGGTAAGTTCCACGATGTTCGTCTCGGGCCTCTCGCGTATTTCCAGCACGATGGTCTCCTTCGTGAGTTTGCTGGTTTTTGCCAATGGGATTCATTTTAAAAAATCCCTACTTCCTTCCCGATCTTTTGGTGCGCAGCGGGAAACTCGGGTTGAAAATTCTGATAGGTACCGGAAAGGTTTTGAGCCTCAAATCGCCGTAAATAAAAGTTGAAGAATTCTTTTCATCTTCGCTCATCAGACTTTCTCCTAATTTGATCGTACAGGGGCCATTCACGATTCGATTTTAAGATTTTCCCGTATCGCCGCAAGGGTCTCTTTGAGCGCAGCCAAGCGGCGGCCGAAGTCGGCTGACCGGTCATAACCTCGACCCTGACCACCCTGTGTGCCTTCGGCCCGATGATGTTCTGGCCGGGGTTGATGGGTGAATTCATGAAATACCTTCCGCTGACCCTGATCATCGTTTGACGTCATCTGCGGTTGGGTAATTGTTAGCGTCAGTTTTAATTGTTAGCGTCATTCTTAATTGTTAGCGTCACTTTCAAATACATGGGGTCCCAGCAAAGAAAGCCATCATCATTCAGTTCACCTTTCATTCCTTAAAA
>JBAPWQ010000220.1:0-25760 GCA_049283795.1 Desulfobacterales bacterium
GCCTTGTGGACCCCGATCGGTGAAAGCACCCAGGCCCACTTTCCTCCGGTGTTGATTTTCTCGACCATGACCGCACACCTCGAATACGGCGGATGTTCGCGACCGGATTCTCTTCGGGGTGAGCGAAACTGTTCATCGGGTGTCTCAGTCTGGCAGCAGTTGCCTCTTCCTGAGCTTCGACCGCAGCCGGATGATGGCCTGAGAATGCAGCTGCGAGACCCTCGATTCGGTCACTCCGAGGACTTCACCGGTTTCTTTCATGGTCAACTCGTCCGCATAGTAGAGCGAGAGGACCAGTTTCTCCTTTTCGGGCAACTCCTCGATGGCCTCCGCCAGGGCCGTCTGCAGTTCCCTCAATCCGGCCTGTGAAAAAACGTCTTCGTCTTCCCTCACCAGGCAGTTGGCCAGTTTGTTCTTGTCACGGGCCGAAGAATACCCCAGTTCTTCGTAACTGATAAACGAAATGCTCGACATCTGTTTGATGCGATAGAGCTCCTCCAGATCGATCTCCATGGCCTGGGCCACTTCGGTGTCATCGACTTCACGGCCGAACTTCTGCTCCAGCGCCAGGTACACTTTTTCTAGTTCACGGGTCTTGCGGCGACTCGATCGTGACAGGAAATCGCGCGAGCGCAGCTCACTGAGCACGGCGCCGCGGATGCGAAACGCCGCATAAGTGGTAAACTTGTTGTCGCGGCTGGGATCGTAACGATCGATCGCCTGTATCAAGCCGATGACGCCGACATTCAGCAAATCTTCCGCATCGACGCTGGGCGGCAGGTGGATCGCGATCCGGTTGACGATCCGCTTGACATACGGCAGGTATTTGGTGATCAACTGCTCGCGTGACTGCGGCATTTTTTCGCGCGTCACCGGCAGACGCATTTCTGCGTATCCCATAAAATGACTACTCCACATCCAGACGCAACATCCGGTTAGAACCGATTGCGGGGCCGGCCGTCACGCCAGTTTGTTTGTGTACAGGTGGTCCCAGAAAAAATTCGAATCTCCGACCGGCAGCTTGGACGCCGGCAGGCTGGCGATGCGCTTGGCCAGGGCGTTGAAACAGCGGCTGGCCCTGCAGCCCGGGAAAAGGTCGGTAACGATTTTCTGCCGCCTCACGCCCCGGGCGACTTTTTCGTCGTACAGCACGCAACCGATGTACTCGATGGATATGTCGAGGAATTTCTTGACCACCGTATCGAGCTGGCGGTAGATTTCCAGGGCCTCCTGCACGTCGGCGGCCTGATTCACCAGCAGCTTGCAATTCTTTTCGGCATACTTCACCGACAGGACCTTCATCAGCGCGTAAGCGTCGGTCAGAGACGTCGGTTCGGGAGACACCACCACCATGATCTCCTGCGCCGTGACGTTGAAGTCCATGACGTTGGTCGAAATACCGGCGGCGGTATCGATCAGCAGGATATCGACCGAATCGACCAGCAGGTCGAGCTGGGTCAGGACCCTGACCTTCTGCTCGAAGGTTAGGCTGGTCAGCTCCTGAATGCCCGAAGATGCCGGCAGGATTTTCATGTCGCCGGGTCCGTTCACGATCACGTCCGGAACGCTCTTTTCACCGGCGATCACATGCGAAAGGTTGTAGCGGGGCGCCAGGCCGAGCAGGACATCCAGGTTCCCCAGCCCCCAGTCGGCATCCAGGATGAGGACCTTCTTGCCCTGACTCGCCAAAGAAAAACCGAGATTGGCCACGATGTTTGTTTTACCGACGCCGCCCTTGCCGCTGGTGATGGCAATGACCCGTGTCGTCGACCGTGAACGGTTCAGATTCTCCTTGCCGACCATCTGCTTGCGCTCTCCGATTTTCCTGTCGATCTGAATGACATTTGTCGAGGATTTGTTGGAATCCATATGGTTGCGTGCCCTCTTGTCCTGCCTGTTCATCCCATACCGGTGAACTGTTCGATCCGGTGATCGTTTCCGCATTGCCGATGTCCGGGCACCGGAAAACGCGGCATTCCAGTCTTGTTTTGCTACCGACACCCCACCGACAGCGAGCGGTAACCCGCAAGCGATTCGGTCCGCAGACCGACGAGTGCTTCGCGGCAGCAGGTCCGGCAGGGTTTGTACTGGTGACTCCGGGCTTCCGCCACGTTCGTGAACCCGATCAGATTTTCATCCTTGATGGCCGTCGCCCACTTGCAGTCGGCGGTGTGAAACACGTTCGAATTCCGGTTGGCCACGTAAGCGTGGGCATCGGCCTTGGAAGCGAAGGCGTCCGGCTCTCCGGGCGCGGCAGCGGCCGGCGGGACCGTGACGGTCTCCGCACCACTGCGGCTGTCGTCGGCCATCAGCGCCGCAAGCGTTTCGAGGTCGGCATCCTTGACGCCGTCCGCGCCCGGCGCCCCATCGAAGAGGCAGGCCGCCGGCAGGCGCAGCCGCAACAGGAAATTCAACAGGCTGCCGCAGGCGCTGGTTTCATCGATCTTGGAGAACATCAGCCGCTCGATCCGAATTCCGGTCAACTGGGCGCACAGGTCTATGCCGTCCCTCAGGCGCGCGGCCGCGCTCAGCAGAAGGTGCACTTCGAGCGCCTCGATCCCCTCCAGCAGACCGCCCAGCGTTCGGATCAGGGCGGTGTCGCGCGGATTGACACCCGGCGTGTCGATCAGAACCAGATCGTACCGACGGTATTTTTCCAGCGCTTCGTCCAGGCCGGCCCGGTCAACGATGACCGCGGCCGGAACGCCGATAATATCGGCATACACCCGCAGTTGATCCGCGGCGGCAACCCGGTAGTTGTCCAGCGAGAGCAGGGCCACCTTCATGCCGGGAGCAATCGCATGGACCGCCGCGAGCTTGGCCGCCGCCGTGGTCTTGCCGACCCCCGATGGACCGACAAGCGCGATGCGCCGCCGCTGGCCGCGGTCGATGGCCAGCGGCTTGACGCCGGCGCCCATTTGCGCGATGATGCCCGCCAGCCGCGAGCGGTGAATGGCAGGGTCGTCCCCCAGGCCGTTTTCGTGTTTCAGAAAATCAGAGGTCAACCGCCGGGCGTACTTCTCTTCGACGCCGCGCGACAGCAGCCGCCGGTAGAGCCAATGGCCACCGATGCGCTCCATCCCCTGGCCGGTCCGCGCAGCATCCAGCGGCGCGTCGGGATTTCCCGCCTGCCGGTAGGCCAGTCCCGGAAAGCGGTTGGGCCGCGGCGATCGGCGGCCGGGTGCCGGAATGCACCGGTCTTCGCGGTCATCGGCGCGGCTATCTTCTGAATACCCACCCGGTTGCAGCGGTGGCAGGGCGCCGGCGCCCGCGGCGGTGACTTCCACCCCGGCCTTTTTGAAGCAGCCGAATACGCCGCCGCGGCGGCTGCAGGCGGACAGAATCACGGCCTCGGACCCCAACTCGCTTTTGACGAGCTTCAGGGCCTCGGTCATGGTGCGGGCTTCGAATCGTTTAATCTGCATCGGTCAGTTCCACCATTCCCAGTGACCTGAGTTTACAGTTCGGCAGCAGTTCGTCGTAGGACAGGACCGTCAGGTCTGGAAAATACCGATCGATGAGCCGCTTGAAATGAAAGCGCACATGCGCGGAACACAAAACGATCGGCCTGACGTTAAGGGGCGCGAATTTTTCCACCTGGCCGGCCAGCACCCGCACGATTTTTTCCACCCGGTCGGGGCTCAGCACCAGGAAATGCCCATGGTCGGACCTCTGTATGCCCTCGGCCAGCCGGGCTTCCAGCCGTTGGCCGAGGTTCAGGACGGCCATCTCCCCTGAATCGGGCAGGTGGTGGCGCGTGATCGTGCGCGCCAGGGCCTGGCGCGCGTATTCGGTCAACACATCGGTATCCTTGACCATCGGCGCCCAATCGGCCAGGGACTCCAGGATCGCCAGCAGGTCGCGGATCGGGACCTGTTCCCTGAGCAGGTTCTGCAGGACCTTGACCACCGCGCCCAGCGGCAATAGATGGGGCACCAGTTCCTCGATCACCTTGGGATGGGTGTCCTTAAGGTTGTCGAGCAGTTCCTGGACTTCCTGGCGCCCCAGCAGTTCGTGGGCGTGCCGTCGGATGACATCGGAAAGGTGCGTCGTCATCACGGTAGCGGCATTCACCACCGTGTATCCGTTCGCGATGGCCCGCTCCTTGACGTTTTCCTTTATCCAGAGCGCCGGCAGTCCATAGGTCGGTTCATTGGTCGCCACGCCCTCAACCTTTTCCTCGACCGTGCCGGGGTCCATGGCCAGGAAGTAATTGGCCATCAGCTCGCTGCGCGCCACCTCGTTGCCTTTCAGCAAAATGGCGTATTCACCCGGTTTCAGCCGGATGTTGTCCTGAATGTGGATCGGCGCCACGACGATGCCGAGTTCCTGGGCGAACTGTTTTCGGATGGTCTTGATGCGCCCGAGAAGCTCGCCGTTTTGCTCCGTGTCCACCAGGGGGATCAGCCCGTAGCCGACCTCCATGGCCAACGTGTCGAGTGGTGGCAGGTTTTCCAGCCGCACGACCGGTGAATCCCCGACGGTCGGCGTTTCGATCGCATCGGCCTCGGCCGCGGCCTGTTTCGCGGCGCGGTGGATGGCCAGGGCCAGCCCGGCGGCCGAAATGGAGAGAATGACGAAAGGCGCGGTCGGCAGTCCGGGAACGAGCGCAAAGCCGAAGATCACCCCCGCGGCAATGCCGATCGCGCGCGGCTGAACGAGAACCTGGCTGGTGATCTCCCGGCCGAGGCTCGACTCCGATCCGGCGCGGCTGACGATGATGCCGGCGGCCGTGGAAATGATCAGGGCCGGTATCTGGGTCACCAGTCCGTCGCCGACAGTCAGCAGGGTGTAGGTTTGGGCCGCGCTGGAGAAGCTCATATTGTTTTGGAGCACGCCAATCGCCAACCCGCCCAGGATGTTGATCAGGGTGATGACGATACCGGCGATGGCATCCCCGCGCACGAACTTGTTGGCGCCGTCCATGGCCCCGTAGTATTCGGCTTCGCGCGCGATCAGCTCCCTTCTGCCCTTGGCCTCCTGCTCGTTGATGATGCCGGCGTTCAGGTCGGCATCGATGCTCATCTGCTTGCCCGGCATCGCGTCGAGGGTGAACCGGGCGGCCACCTCGGCAATGCGGCCGGCACCCTTGGTGATCACCATGAAGTTGATCAGGACCAGGATCAAAAATACGATGATGCCGACCACGTAATTGCCGCCCACGACGAACCCGCCGAAGGCCTTGATGACCTTGCCGGCGGCCGTGACGCCCTCGTGCCCGTGAAGCAGGATGATCCGGGTGGAGGCGATGTTCAGCGACAGCCTGAACAGCGTGGCCAAAAGAAGAATCGATGGAAAGGAAGACATCTCGAGCGGCTTCAAAATGTACATGCCGGAAAGAAGGATGACCAGGGCGCCGGTGATGTTGAACGCCAGCAGCAGGTCGAGCATCATCGTCGGCAGCGGAATGACCATAAACACCAGGATTCCCACCACGGCTACCGCCATGAAGACATCGCTGTTGCGAGTTATGAGCGGAAGGGGTCCCGCGGCATTCGAATCGCTGACAAGCTCCACCTGGGGTCAATTCCTTTTTTTGCCGTTTATTGCAACACCTGACGCCGATCCATCAGGCCATACTGCATGTTTCATGCCGGGAGACGAAACAGGTAAGGCCGGCGCCTCCGGGATCACCCGGCCGCGGCCCGGGGGACCATGCGATTGCCGGCCGGTCCTCCCGCCGCCGCGGCGGTGCTGGAACCTTGACGCCTTCCTGCGGAAACCTTGACGCATGGGGGGGCGGTGGGCCCGTTGGCCCGTTAGCCGGTTAGCCGGTTTAGCTTGTTTGGCCTGTTGGGCGGTCACTGGGGATGCGGAGGGGGGCGGGCGGCGTGGATTTTATCGGGAGGTCGGCCGCAGGCCGCGCAGCCGGTAGACGTAAGCCAGCACTTCGGCCACCGCCTTGTAGAGATCGGCCGGAATCGTGTGCCCGACCTCCACGATTTTGTAAAGCGTGCGTGCCAGCGGTTTGTCTTCGACCAGCGGCACATCGTTTTCGACGGCGATGCTCCGGATGCGTTCGGCCACAAAACCGGCGCCTTTAGCAACCACTTGCGGAGCGATCATGCGCGCGGCGTCGAAACGCAGTGCCACGGCCAGGTGGGTCGGGTTGGTGATGACCACATCGGCCTGCGGCACGGCCGCCATCATTCTCTGCCGGGCCGCCTCCATCTGGATGCTGCGGATGCGGGCCTTGACCTTGGGATCGCCTTCGGTCTGCTTGTTCTCATCCTTGATTTCCTGCTTGGTCATCTTGAGACTCTTCTCGTGTTCCCAGCGCTGGTAGGCATAGTCGAGAATCGTCAACAGGATCAGGGCCAGACAAACGTTGAGGCAGATCTTGAACGCCACGCGCGCGGCGAAGACAAAAATATCCGGTACGCTTTGCCGCATGAGGCTTGGCAGCAGATCGAGTTCCTGCTTTACCATCAGGTAGGCGACGGTGGCCACGAAGAGGATCTTCACAATCGATTTGAACAGTTCGACCAGCGACCGCAGGGAAAAAAGCCGTTTCATCCCGCTGACCGGATTCAGTTTCGACCACTTCGGCGCCAGCGCTTCGGTGCTGATAAGGAAACCGGACTGAAGGATATTGCCGGCCACTCCCGCCACGACCACCACCAGCAGCAGCGGCAGCAAAACCTTGAAAACGATGCGGGCGACCTGGATCAAAAAAACCGTGGCAGCGGGGATGTCGGCGATTTGAGCCTGGGCGGCGGTGCGCAGGGCGTCGCCCATGTAGCCGGCAAGGTTCCAGAACATCCAGCTCCCGCCCAAGGAAAAGACCCCAAGCGACATCAACAGGATCATCACCGATGAAACTTCACGGCTCTGGGCCACCTGGCCCTTTTTACGGGCATCCTGGCGCCGTTTGGGCGTCGCCTTCTCGGTTCTGTCCTGCAGGCTGTTTTCGGCCATGATGCCCCTATCCGCCGCTGGAGAGCAGTTTCATTATATCTTCACCCAGCCCCGCAAACAGCTGCTGCAGGTAAGCCGAGAAAATCGGCAGGCTGAAGAAGACAAACAACAGCCCCACCGCAATTTTAAGCGGTATCGCAACCACGAACACGTTCATCTGCGGCACCGTGCGGGCGATCAGACCGAAGGAAACGCTGGTCAACAGAAGGACCACGATCACCGGTGCACCGACTTTGACGCCGATGGTGAAGACATCGCCACCCAACCGGACCAATTGCTCGGTCAGTGAGTGATCGAGATGAAAGCCGAAGGGCGGGATCAGCCGAAAACTCTCCAGCATGGCCCCCAGGCACCAGTAGTGGGCATTGACCGTCACGAAGATCAGGATCGCATACACTTGGTAGAATTGGGAGATCAGGGGAATCTGGTCGTTGGAATCCGGATCGATCACATTGGCGATCGCCAGCCCCATCTGATAGCCGGCCAGTTCGCCGGCCAGTTGGACGCCAGCGAATACCATCTGGGCCATCAGCCCGATCGCCACCCCCAGCATCACCTCGCCGGCCAGCCCGATGGTGAAGGAGATCCCGTCCTTGAGAAAAGGGTTCTGCCCGATGGAGAGCTGTGGGAAGATAAGGACGCTGATCGCCAGAGTGAGGCCGACTTTGAGCAGAACCGGTATGTTGCGGCCCCCGAAAACCGGAATGCTGGCAATGATGGCCGCCACCCGCGCAAACACGATTAAAAAGAGCTGCAGCTGTTCCAGGGAAATGGTGAGCGTGGTCATCGCTGGCGAACCGATCCGAGGTTGCCCGTCGCCGGGTTCACCGGATCACGGTCGGCAGGCTGTTCATCAGGTTTTGAGTGTACTCGATCATCACCTGCAGCATCCAGGGGAAAAAAATCAGCAGCGCGACCGCAACCGCCAGCATTTTGGGGATGAAGGTCAAGGTCATCTCGTTGATGGAGGTGGCGGCCTGAAAAATACTGACCAGGATGCCCACGACCAGACCGGCCAGCAGGACCGGAGCCGACAGGAGTATCGCCAACTTGATCGCTTCCAGAAAAAAACCGGTCACGTACTCGGGCGTCATACCGTGTTTCCTTTATCGCGGGTTTGCCGGTCGCCGCGCGGCGTTCCGGCGCTTTTCATCCGAAACTCTTCACCAGCGAGCCGACGATCAGATACCACCCGTCGGCCAGAACGAAGAGCATCAGCTTAAAAGGCAGGGATATCATGATGGGTGGCAGCATCATCATGCCCATCGACAGCAGCACGCTGGCCACCACCATGTCGATAACCAGAAACGGCACATACAGCATGAAGGCAATCTGAAAGGCGGTCTTCAGCTCGCTCAGAATGAACGCCGGCACGAGCACGGTGGTGCCGACCTCATCGATGTTCTTCGGCCGCGGCGTCTTGGAAATATCGACCAGCAGCGCCAGGTCCTTTTCACGCGTCTGCTTGATCATGAAAGTCCGAAGGGGCCCCAGGGCCTTTTCGAGGGCCTGCTGCTGGGTGATCTGCTTGCCGAGGTAAGGCTGCAAAGCATCCTTGTTGATGTTTTCCCATACCGGACTCATGATGAAGAAGGTCAAGAACAGCGACAGGCCCAGCACCACCTGGTTGGGCGGCATCGACTGGGTGCCGATCGCGCGCCTCAGAACGGACAAAACGATGGCAATCCGGGTAAACGAGGTCACCATGATCAAGATGGCCGGGGCAATCGAGAGCACGGTCAGAAGCAAAAATATCTGCAGCACGACCGAAGTGCCGCCGGTTTCGGCCGACCGGTTCATATCGATGCTCAGCAGCGGCCCGGCGGCGGCCGTCGCGGCCCAGCCGGCGACCGGAAGCAGCCATGCGGCCGCGATCGCCGCCGCCGTCACCGCCACCGGCCGCGACCGTTTCCGCCCGACACCGGTGAGCCTGCAATTACCGGCCATGGGGTCTTCCCCTCAGCCTGGCCGAGAAAAACTGCAGTTGTTCGGCAAACGGCACGGACGACTTGAGCGGAACCTCGCCGCGAACCTTGCGCATGGTTTCCGGGTCCTCGATGCGCGCGAGCAGGCTGATCCGATCGCCGGAGAGCCCCAGGATCAGGATCGCCCCGGGAACCTCCACCAGGGAGATGGTTTTCTTCAGCCCGATGGTGCTGCTGGCCAGCAGGCGGATCAGCCGGTTGCCGGCGCCGCCGCCGCGGGACTGGGCAAACCGCTTGAAAAACCAGAGCGTCAGGAGCAGGCCGCCCAGAACGACCGCCAACGACGCCAGCATCTGCAGCAGCGAGGGGAGCATCTCCGGATAGCCATTCATTTTAACTTCTCCACCCTTTCGGCGTGGCTGACGATCTCGGTCAGGCGCACGCCGTACTTCTCGTTGATCTCGACCACTTCGCCTTTGGCGATCAGCTTCTGGTTGGCACGGATTTCGAGGGTTTCACCCGCCATTTTGCCCAGTTCGATGACCGCGCCCTGGCCGAGCTTGAGAAGGTCGTTGATCACCATGTGAGTGCGGCCAAGCTCGACGGTGATCTCCAGCGGAATGTCGAGGATAAACTCCATCCCCGGCCCGGTCGGCACGACGTGCGGAACTTCCTCCGGCGCCGGCGCCGCTGCGGATCGCTTTTTTCCGGGGGTTGGCGGCGACTGACTGTCTGGTTTGAGGTGTGCTTCTCCCATGACTCTACTTCCCTGGCTATAGACTTTAAGCTTTAGATTTTGGTTGGGGTATCGGTTGTCGGCGCATTACAACGCCGCTTTCTCCTCTGGCCTTGCCAAAATCATTATCTTGAAGCTTCTATAGCGCGTTAGTGTTTTCATGCGGTTGTGTCGATGAAGACGTTTTCTTCCGGCAATGTCGATAGCGATATCGACGCCCTTGGGTCCGGTTCGCGCCACGCGATGCGATAAGTGCCGGGCGGCGTTTAACACCCTGCCTCCCCTGTTCCTGCCCCGTTTCCGATTTCGGTCGGTATCCGCCGGGGGCTCAACGATTGAAGAGACGGGTGATCTCAACCGCGCGATTGCCCTTGATGATGCCCGGAAAGCCAAAGTATTTCGGCACGCCGTCGACCTTGAGCACGATCTGGTCCTTGGGCCCGGAGGGCAGGTGCAGCACATCGTCGACTTGCAGGTTGAGAATCTCCCCGACGGTGCGCGACGTCTGCCCGAGTTCGGCAATGATATTGACCGGCGTGTCCTTGAGCAGTTCCCGCAGCTGGTCGTGCCATGCGGGTTGAGAATCCTTCTCCCGCCTTTCGGTGGCCGCCAGAATGTCCTTGATCGGCTCCAGCATCAGGTAGGAAATGCACAGGTGGATGTTGCCGGAAAACGCCTCGCCCTTGACCTCGAAAACAATGATCACCATCAGGTCGCCGGCGCCGGCCAGGCGCACGAATTCGGGCTTGGATTCGCTTCGGCGCAAACCGACCCTGACCTTGTGCACGACCGACCAGGCCTCCTCCAGACCCGCCAGGGCCTCGGCCGCAAATTTCTTCATCATGCGCTGTTCGATCAGCGTGAATTCCCGGATACGGCCGAGCGGCTTGCCGGCGCCGCCGAACATGCAGTCGATCAGGGAGAAAACCAGCTGCGGCTGAACGGCCATCAAGGCTTCGCCGATCAAGGGCTCCATCGTGAAAACGTTTAGATGGGTCGGCGTGGAAAAGGCGTTGATGAATTCACCGTATTTAACCATTTCGGTCGAAAGCGGCGCCAACTCGATCGGCTGCTGGAGGGAGGCCGACAGGCTCATGCTCATGCGGGTCGCAAACCGGTCGCACACCTCTTCCAGGGCATGGAACTGGCTGCGCAGCAGCGTGCTGCGGGAGGTCAGGTTGTAATCGCGAACGACCGCCGGCGCATGCGCGTCCTGCTTGAGATCGACTTCACCCTTGTCCATGGCGGACAAGAGCGCATCGATTTCTTCCTGGGACAGGATCTGATCGGCCATCGGCGCCTCTTCTTCTACTGAATCACGAATTCGGTGAAATAAACATTGGCGACGCTGTCCGGCTTCAGAAAACCGTTCATTTTTTCCACCAGCTCCGCCCGCAGGGCGGTTTTCCCCTCGATCGTGGCGATGTCGAGGTATTTTTTGGAGGGCAGAAGCATCAGGACACCATTGCGGATCAGGGACAAGCGCTCCTGGACCAGGGCCACGGTGTCCTTGTCCTTGAGCTCGAGGTTCATGGTCACGCGCAGGTAGCGGCCACCACCCTCGTCGGCCAGGTTGACAATGAAGGTCTCAAGTTCATGGATCGGTCCGATCTTGACCGGTTCCTCCGATGGGGGCTGGGTCTCACCAGGGACCGCGGTGTGGGCATTGGCGGCGTTCATCTTGTTCCACATGAAAAAAAAACCCGTGCCCATCATTCCAAGGACCAGCACAGTTACGATCGCGATGATGATCAGGACCTTGTTCGACATGATCGCCTCTGTCCTCCGTCTGTGAAAAATCATCTTTCATGGCGGCGTCCGGCCCGGGGACCGGCAGTCATGAAACACCGGCCGTCAGCGGAACGCCGACGTTTTTCAACGTTGATAAAGCAATTAACATGCCACTAGAAAAAGGTCCTTGAAGCAGTCGCGAAAGGGGGGAAATCGGAAGAAGAGGCGTTGCGGCTCGGTCGGTCGACAACCGCAAAAGGTCTGCGTCCGGTCGGCAGCCGTCAATAATTGTCGGGACCAGTCAAGTCTTTGACGTCGCCGGCCGCCGCGGCCGGCTGTATTCGGCGGGCAAGTGGACAGGCCGGCAGGCGGGAGGAAACACTTGCTCCAACCTGCCGGCCTTCTGCCGGGGAGTCACCTCGGGGAGGACGCCGTCGATGCCGGAAAGAGATGACTATTTATGGCCTATCCCGCGATTGACGCCGCATCTTCGCTGTTGACGGTGACCCGGTCTAACGCTTGATGTTGATCAACTCGGTGAGGATCTCATCGCTGGTGGTAATGACCCGCGAGTTCGCCTGAAAGGCCCGTTGGGTCGTGATCATCTTGACGAACTCCTGCGCCAGGTCGACGTTCGACATTTCGATCGAGCTGGGGCTGATGCTGCCGAGAGTGCCGCTGCCGGGGGTTCCCGGCAGGGCCTGGCCCGATTCGAGGGATTCGGCATAGAGGTTGTGACCCATCTTGGTCAAGCCGTAATAACTTGGGAAATCGACCAGTGCCACCTGAAACAGGGGCGTCAGCTGCCCGTTGGAATAAGACCCCGTGACCACGCCCGACTCGTCGAAGGTCACCCCCCTGAGGGAACCGGCCGGAAAACCGTTCTGGGTCTGGAAGGTCGTCGTAGACGGTGAGGCGTACCCCGTGACGTCGCCGCGATTGAACCCGGAAGCATCGAAAAGGTCCCAGGTCACGGTCTGGGCGCTGGCCCCGTTGGTGAGGGCCAGGGCGACGCTCACGTCGGCCGCCGGGGCGGTCAGGTTGCCAGAGGCATCGAAGGTGAGCGGAATGGACGCCCCGCCGTTCAGGGTGACGCCCGTGCCGGCCGTGGCGGGAATGGTGGCGGCGGCGGTCCACTGCCCGGCGGCGGTGTTGGTGAAGGTGAACGTCACCGGTATGTTGTTGCCCAGCGAATCGTAGAAGGTTGCCGCCGAGGTGTAGATGTCGCCCGGAGCCGCGCCGGCATTCAGGTTGAGTTCGGTCGTGAACTCGCTGGAGGCCACCGGCGGGGAGATGCTGCCGCCCGGCACCGAAATATCGCCGATACTGCCTAGAGACAGCGCGCCGTCGGCGGCCACGCCGTTGACGGCGTACCCCTGGACGACCAGCCCGTCGGGATTGCGCAGGTCCCCGTTGCGATCGAAGGTAAACTCACCGGCGCGGGTGAAAAACCGGCCGCCGTTGGTATCGTTGACCATGAAAAAGCCGCGCCCGTTGATGGCCAGATCGGTCGGGCTGCTGGTGTTTTCCATCGAGCCCTGGCTCCACATCGGCGTGGTGCCCCAGAAATCGACCCCGCGGCCGATGTCGCTGCTGCCGCCCCCTCCCAGGGACTGGCTCAGGATGTTGGCGAAAGAAGAGCGGTTGGCCTTGAAGGCGGTGGTGTTCACATTGGCGATGTTGTCGCCGACGACGGTCATGGCCGTGGCGTTGGCGTTCAATCCCGATATTCCGGCATATAATGATCCAATCATGTGGGGGGTCCTCCTGTCCGATCTCTACGGATTCACTTCATAGGGTTGAGCCGCCTCTGTCGGGGCGGCATCCGCGGTCACTTCCCGGATATCGGTCACCGGGATGCTGTACTCCCCGGCCCGCAGCTGGGGCGTCTGGCCGTCGAAGTTCACGCCGGTCACGCGGGCCGAAACAAACGGCCGTGCGGTCGCGGCTTCGCCGTCGCGGCCGGTCGACAGAATTTCATACGTATAGGGGCCGACGGCCAACCGGTTGCCTTCCTGATCGCGGCCGTCCCAGGTCAGCGTGTGGCGTCCCGCCGGCAGCGCCGTGGCCTCGATGGTCCGCACAAAATTTCCCGCCGGACCGTAGATGTTGGCCGAAAGGTATTCGACCGCCTCGGTCAGGTCGAAATTGAGCGCGACCTCGCCGCCGTCGGTCAACTGGAGACTGCTGCCGGGTGCTTCAACCGTTTTGCCGATCAGGTCCAGCGCCTGGGCGTTCTTTATCGCGGCCTGGTAGCTCTTCAATCCTTCCAGGTTTGTGTTGACGTTGTTGAGTTGCTCCAGGGAGGTGAACTGCGCCAGTTGGGCGGTGAATTCGGTGCTTTCAAGCGGGTTCAGCGGGTCCTGATGCTGCAACTGCGCCACCAGCAGATTCAGAAAATCATTCTTGCCCATGATCGACGTATCGGACGATACGGCGGCGGCGGTGGTCGCGACCCCGGTCGGTTCAATCGCGGCGATTGTCATGTTGAGCGGCGTCCTTTTCTGTTGGGTTGGCGATGTAAAGGAAACACATGATCGAACAGTCTGCTGTCAGACAAAACAGTCGACCCCGTTTGCCATGCGGCCCTGCAGGGCCGGTGCCGGGCCCGTCACCGGGACGGCCTCCTGAAGGGAGGCCCGGAGGCCGGACGGCTGCCGTCGACCGCGAGCCGCGCGATCGGAAAATGCCTGGTGACGATTGAAATCGTTGAATTCGCCGGCTACCGACACCTCTATTTCATCGACCTTGAGTCCCTGGGCCTGGAGGTCGACCTTGAGCTGCCCGAGACCGCTGTCGATGAGATCCTTGGCGATATGGGATTCGGCCGTGATTCTCATGGTCACCTGGTGATTTTCGGTCGCGATCTCAAGCCGCACGTGACCAAGGCTTTCGGGCTTGAGGTCGATGCGGACCTGCGACTGACCGTCTCGCAGGCGAAAAACGGCCTTGTCGACGATCTGGGCCAGGGTCTCGGCGCGCAGGTCTTTCGGCAGGTGCGCTTCGCCGGTATCCGCGGCAGCGGCGGGCGTCGACCCTTCGCCATAAACGGCGCGCTGGGGCGGCTGAAGCAGTTCGGCGGCTTTCTGGTCAAAATCGTTGCCGGAACCGGCAGCCCCTGCGCTACCGTTCTCCTGATACCCGCCGACTGCGGCTTGCAGGGCCGGAGCCGGCCCGGAACCCTTGGCGGCTTCTTTCGCGGAAACCTGCGGCTGATCGCAGTATGGCTCGGGCTCACCCTCCGGGCCGGGGTCGAATGTCTGCGATTCACCGTCACCCAAGGCTGACGCACTCAGGACCGCGGTAAAGTCGCCGGCCCGTGCGCCCGACGACAAACCGCCGCGATCGGGGGCTGCGAGTTCTGAGTTCCGGCTATTCTCCGGCGACCGGTCCGCCCAGCTCGCAGATGGAACCGTCAGGTCGATTTTCAGCGGCCGGGCCGGATCGTTCGCGACCACGGTATCCGTGGCCGGTGGATCGATAAAGCCACCGGTTGCAGGAATATCCACCGCCGGTGCCGGTGATGAGGCCGCCGTTTGAGTCATGGCCTTGCCGCCTTCCGGGCCCTGGGTGGCTGTCGTTTCATCTTTTGCCTGCCCGGGTGCGGGCATTCCGAGACCATTTTTCTCAGAAGCCCGACCGGGCGCGGCCGGGTCGAAGTCTGCGGGCATGCCGGGTATCGGCGCCGCGGCGGCCGTCTGACTCGTATCCGCGCTTTGACCACCTTCCGAAGCAACATCTTCCGGCTCCGGTCGGGCCATGACCATCTCGGCCGCCGGGTTTGACTTCAGGGCGACGACCACAATCGCTTCGTTGCCGCCGGCTGATCGAGCATCGAGATTGGCGTCCGGGCCGGGGACGCTGCTGTCCGTTGATCCCGGAATCGTCCCCTCGGCCTCTGGCGAGGGATCGCGTTCGGCTGTACCCGCGCGGTTTTTGATGGGACTGCCGGCCGGTTTTGCCGCGCCGGCGGCTGAATTCTTTGCGCGGGCGGGGACCGGTTCACTTTCACGGCGGTTGCGGGCACTGCGCAGAGCCGCGTCGAAAGAGCCGCTGTCTTTGCTGCAAGCCTCTTGACCGGGTGTCTTCAGATCGCCGTCCCGCTTGCTTCCGACCGCCTCGTTTCCGAATCGCGGCTGGTCCATTGGCATGCTGCTCGTTAAGAAAAATTCCACCGGCATTCATCCGATCCTTAGATGATATTCGAGAACCGTCCTGCGGCAGTACTGAGCACGGAGCGTGCCAAGAATCATCAGCAGCAAAGCACGGTGAACCCGCAGACGACTGACTGGTGCAGCCTGTTGAATTCACAAGGAATATAAGAGCTGCACCGGGGTTGGACGTCCGAATCGATTTCAGGCAACGCGCCCCGGGCCCGGTCCGTGCCTGGTTTTAGACGGAACTTTTTACCGGCGGCGGCAAACTTTGCCGGTCGATGATGGTGGGTTCCGCGCCGGAACCGACAGTGGGGAGTGGTTTAAAAAAGACCAAAGGGCAAGGTTGACGGTCCGTCCGCCAATCTTTTCATGCGGGCCGGCGGGTGCGGGCGTAGCGTGTGACCGCCATTTCGTTCGTGAAGTCCTGCTCCTGCCGGCGCTCTTTTGCGGCGGCACCCATCTTCTGCTTTTCTTTCAGCCGGTCCAGGACCTGCCGTTTTTTAAGCGCCGCAACCAGGTCCGTGCGCCGCTGGGCGACCGCCTTGGCCGCCGCCGCAACTCGCGCCTGCTGGCCCGCGATGTCGTCTGCCAGGCGGATGATATAGCGTTGGAAGCAAAGCATGTCGGAAGCCGTCAGATGGTGCTGCAATTTCAGGCGCAAGTCTTCTCCGTGCCTGTCCCGCGATGCTTCGAGGCCGTCGAGGCGGCGTTGTTCCGCCGCGAGGACGGCCTGCGCGGCGGCCAGCTTGCGCTGACAGTCCTCTTCGACTCTGCGCCGATGCTGCAAAACGGCTTCGAGCCTGAAAGTGAAGGCCGGCATGGATTATTGGCGTCTCATTTTTGAAGTGCCTCGCCGGCCGCGGCGAGACCGGTGGACAGTGCATGGGGTTCAAATAGGGTTTAAGGTGTATGGTTCAGGGTCTACGGTTAAAGGTTCGGGGTTCAGAGGGTCAGCTGCCGGTATCGGATCGGTTTTGCATTCCTGCCGGCGCGTATTTCACGTTCCCATCCCCGGTGGCCGGCGGCCCTACGCCGTCCGCCTGCATGATCAGCTCTTCGAGCCGCCGCACGCTCTCGGCGCTGGTCACCCGCTCGCCGATCCCCTGGGTCAGGTACCGGTTGATGCGGCTGATCATGTTCACGGCCCGATCGATGCGGCCATTGCTGCCGGCGACATACGCGCCGATATTGATCAGGTCTTCGGACTTTTTGTAAGTGGCCAGCATGGACTTGAACTTCCGGGCCCACTCCCGTTGGTCGGGACCGATGATGTCGTCCATGACCCGGCTGATGGAACCCAGGACGTCGATGGCGGGGTAGTGATTCTGCATCGCCAGGTCGCGCGACAAGCAGATGTGGCCGTCCAGGATTGCCCTGAGGGCATCGGCGATCGGCTCGTTGGTGTCGTCGCCTTCCACCAGAACGGTGTAAAGGCCGGTGATGGTGCCGCTGCCGGCCGAGGTCCCGGCCCGTTCCAGCAAGCGCGGCAGCAGCGTAAAAACCGACGGGGTATAGCCCTTGGTCGTCGGCGGCTCGCCGAGAGCCAGGCCGATTTCGCGCTGCGCCATGGCAAAACGGGTGACCGAATCCATCATCAGCAGGACGTTCTGGCCGCGGTCGCGAAAGTACTCGGCCACGGCCGTGGCGATGTATGCGCCGCGCAGACGGATCAGGGGCAGCTGGTCCGAAGTCGCCACCACGATCACCGAGCGGCGCAAGCCTTCCGCACCCAGTTCTTTTTCGATGAACTCGTTGACTTCCCTGCCCCGCTCGCCAATCAGGGCGATCACGTTGACGTCGGCGGCGGTGTGGCGGGCCATGGTTCCCAGCAGAACGCTCTTGCCGACGCCGGAGCCGGCGAAAATGCCGACCCGCTGCCCGCAGCCGATGGTGAGCAGGCCGTTGATGGCCCGCACGCCGATATCCAGGGGCTCGCGGATGCGTGATCGCTGCAACGGGTTCAGGGGTTCGGCGTAAATGGGATAATCGGCATCGGCGGCAATGGGGCCCTTGCCGTCGATCGGACATCCGAGACCATCGATGACCCGGCCCAGCAGGCCCCGACCGACCGGCATGACGGCGCGGTCCTGCAGCGCCGTCACAAGGCAGCCGGGACCGATACCGCGCATTTCTTCCAGCGGCATCAACAGGACGCGCCCGTTGCGGAATCCGAGCACTTCGGCGGTAACGGGGCGCGCCGCGCCGCCGGGCTGAATTGCGCACACCGTGCCCAACCGGCACACCGGACCGACGGCCTCGACCGTCAGGCCGACGACGTTGGTCACCCGGCCGCGGGCGCAGATCAGCGTGCACTCGTCAAGGCACGCGCGGTACTTGCGCAAGTCAAGGACAGGGGGCTTCACCCTTTCAGCCTGCCGTCCGGGACCGAAGGGTCTGTTTGCGGTGGGCACTGACCCAGCTTTTTCCGGAATGCGTCCTCGACAATTCGGAAGCGGCTCTCCAGCCGGGCATCGATGTCGCCGCCGCCGGTCTCGATCACACACCCCCCGGCCTCCACGCTCTCGTCGGCTTCAATCACCACGCCGTCCGGGTTGCGGAAGAAACTCGACAGCGGCAAGCGCAGCCGATCGAGAAAATCGATTTCGGCCGGATTCATCTTAATCACGACCGCATCCTGGTTCTCGACCTTTTGCAGCGCCTCGCCCACCACCGCGGCAACGGCATCGCGGTTGGTTTTTACTTCGTGGCCGACAACCCGGCCGGCGACGGCCAGCGCCAATTCGACGATTTCTTTCTCGGCGTCTCGCTGCAGCTGCATCTGCGCGCGCCGCAAGGCCTCGACCGCTCCGCTCAGCAGGTCCTTGAGGGCTTCAATCTTCTCAACGGCCGCGTCAAAGCCAGCCTTTTCACCCTTGTTGAATCCACGGATGTAGGCCTGGGTTTCGATTTCAACGCGGGATTGGCGGGCGCCGCCGGCCGCCAGCGTGTCGCCCGACGAAAGGCGCGACCAGGCGCCGTCGCCGCCATCGCGCACAAAACCCCGGCCATGAAAGGGCGCTGCGTCCGCGCGCACGGTCCGGCAGGGATCGGTGCCGTCAAGCGGTATTTCCGGAAAATAATGCCGTTGAAAAGCGTTTTCCTGGTTCAATGACACCCTCTCTCCCGATTCAGGCGACAAATTCCTCACCCCGCCGGCCGCCGATGATCAGCTCTCCCTTGGTTTCCATCTCCTGAATGATGGCGGTTAGTTTTTGCTGTGCATCGGAAACGTCCTTCATGCGCACCGGCCCCATGTTGGCCATCTCTTCTTTCAACATTTCGCCGGCGCGGGCCGACATGTTGCGATAGATTTTCTCTTTAACTTCCTCCGAAGCCGCTTTGAGCGCCGTTGCCAATTCGGCGGTTTCGACCTTGCGCAGCACCTTCTGAAACCCGCGGTCGTCTACCAGAACGAGGTCCTCAAAAACAAACATCATCTGTTTGATCCGGGCCGCAAGCTCGGGCGCATTCTCCTCGATTTCACTCAAGATCAATTGACTGGCATGCTCGTCGCTCTGGTTCAAAATCTCCGCGAGGCGCTCAACGCCGCCGGTCAGTCGCGTGACCGAAGTATCCTTGTTTTTCAGCATCTCTTCGAACACGCAGTTGATCTCGGTCACCATGCCGGCGCTGACCTTGTCCAGCCCGGCGATTCGGACGGCCACCTCCGCCTTGAGGTCATCCGGCATCTTCGACAGGATGTCGCTGGCCACCGCGGTCTCGAGGTGGACCAGGATGATGGCGATGGTCTGCGGGTGCTCGTCTTTGATCAGCCCGAAGAGCTGATCGGGCGCCAGGGACAGGACCGCCTCGAGGTTCGAAGCCTCGGCCGGCTCTTTGGCCTGGCCGATCCGTTTGCCGGACGTCTGGCCGGCACTCCCGCCGCCTCCCCGTCGACTGCGGGCCTGCGCGATTTTCCGGGCGAATTCCCGCGCGACTTTTTCGACCAGCGCCGGCGCCACCGGCCCCATCTGGTTCAGGTGGCTGTGAATGAGCTTGCGTTCGGTGTCGTTCAGGCCGCCGATGATTTTCCGCGCTGCCTCCTTGTCCAGGGACTGGATCAGGATGGCGACCTTGAGTGAGCCGGGCAGATTGCTCGCATTCATGCGGTTAACTTTCTTTCAGCCAGTCGCGCATCACGTCCGCGGAGGCGTCGCCCTCGGCCGTCAGCAGACGGTTGATCTCTTCGCGGTAGGGCATGCCGACCGCAGCCCCGCCGAATTCGCGCTCGATCTCACCGACGGTCTTGGGCAGCTGCTGAAGGAGTTCGATCCCGTCGGCATTGCCGGAAGTCAACCAGCGGGTGATCGGCCGCACCACGAATAGAAAAGACAGGAGTAAAAAGATGCCGAGAAGCGTGTACTTGAAAACACCGGCATAAGGCCGCATTCGCTCGGCCAAGCCGGGCGGCGTTTTGTCTTCCGGCACGGCCGCCGCCTTATCGGTCTGGAAGGCGATATTGACCACCTCGACCGTGTCGCCGCGATCGGCATCGAAGTTAATGGCACTTTTGACGATCTTCTCCAGCTGCGCCATTTCTTCCGCAGTCCGGGGAATGTACGTCGCTTCGCGGCCGGCGCCCGGCTTTTCCGGCAACCGGTAGATGCCGTCGACGATAACGGCCACCGAAACGCTCTTCAGACGGGCGGCGGGCTCGATCGTGTGGCTAGTGAGCTTGCCGATCTCGTAGTTGACCGTCCGGTCATTCTTCTCGAATTCGGACGTGCCGCTGCCGGTGCCCGCAGCACTTTTGGCGACATTGGACCTCACCCCCGGAATCCCGGCCGGAAGAGCCGCCGGTTCCCCCGACTTCTCCTGCAGCATCTGTTCGCTGCGGATCACCCGGTTGTCGGGGTAATACCGCTCCTCGGTCATTTCCTGACGCTTGAAATCGAGGGCGCAGGAGAGCCGCACGATGGCCTTGTCCTGACCGAGGGCTTTTTCGAGCATCGACTTGATCCGGCCCTCGAGGTTTCGTTCCAGGTTTTCCTGGTAATCGAGCTGATCGGAGCTGAGCCGCGTGACTTCCGAACGATCCGAAAACCCGGCCAGCAGCTTACCGGACGTGTCCACCACCGTGACGTTTTCGGGCTTGAGGCGCGAGACGCTCGATGACACCAGGTGCACGACGGCCTGGATCTGGTCGGAGGTCAACCACTTGCCCCGCCGCAGTTTCAAGACCACCGAGGCAGTCGCCGGCTCTTCCTGATCGATAAATAGCGACTTGGCCGACATGACGATGTGAACCCGGGCATTTTCGACTTCCGCGATGCGGTTGATGGTGCGCGCCAGCTCGCCCTGCAGGGCCCGCTGGTAATTGACATTCTGGACGAATTCGGTCATGCCGAGCTTGGTGTTGTCGAACACCTCGAACCCGATACCGCCGCCCTGGGGCAGTCCTTTCGAGGCCAGCGCCAGACGGCATTCGTGAACGCGGTCGGCCGGAACATCGATGCCGGCCCCGCTCTCGGTGAGCCGATAGGGGATCCGCTGCTCTTTAAGGACATTCAGGATCTCCCCGGCATCTTCCGGGGCGAGGTTGGCATAGAGGTTGCGGAAATCAGGTTTTCCGGTCCAGGCCATCAACAGGACAAAGCCGACAATCGTACCAACCACCATGATCGTCAGGGAGATTTTCTTGGCCGGGCTGAGACTCGCCAGCAGGTTCCTGATTTGAGGCCCCGCGTTGTTCAATGCCATCTACTGCTCTCCTTCACCACGACCGGTTAAATCTGCATCCGCATGATTTCCTGGTAGGCGGCAACGATCTTGTTGCGCACCTGCATCAGCATCTGAAACGACACGTCGGCTTCTTCCATGGCGATCATGGTTTTGTGAAGATCGCCGTTTCGGCCGACGGCAAGGGCCTGGATCTGGCTCTCGGCCCGCTCCTGGAGTCGGTTGGTGTCATCGAGCATCTCCCGCATGGCCTCTGCGAAGGAAGGCGCGGAAGACCCGGCGCCGGGAGGTTGAACCGCGGTGCTCATCGATCGTGCAGCCGGCATGGACCCTATGGCGTCGATTTTCATATCTACCTGCCTATCTCCAGCGCTTTGAGCGCCATGCTCTTGGTGGCTTTGATGGCGGTCACGTTGGCTTCGTAACTGCGGGTGGCCGTGATCATGTTGACCATTTCTTCCATCAGATTGATTTTTGGAACCAGAACGTAGCCCGACGCATCGGCATCCGGGTGGCGCGGGTCGTATTTCTTCTGAAAGGGGTCCGGGTCCTCGACGACACCGGCGATCCGGACCTCGGCCCGCTCGCCGCCGCGGGCGTCATCCAGGGCCCTTTGAAATGTGCCGCGGGACTGGACCGCTGCAAATACGGCATCCTTGCGCCGGTAAGGTCCGCCTTCGGCCGTGCGGGTGGTGTCGATGTTGGCCAGATTACTTGAAATCAGGCTCATCCGCAGCCGCTGCGCCGCGAGCCCGGTCGAACTGGTGTGAAGCGAGCCGAAAAAATCCATCTTTACTTCCCTCCGTTGCCGCCGAGGATGGCGGACTTGAGTGCTTGAAACTTCTGCTGAAGGATCTGGGCGGCGGCGTTGTACAACAGATTGTTTTCCGCCAGGTCGGCCATCGCCCGGTCGATATCCACCGTGTTGCCGTCCCCGCGCAAGGTGAACTCCGGGGCATCATCCCTGCGCACGGTTCCGCGGACCTCGCCCGCCGTTACCGCCGGCAGGTGCGCCGACCTGGTGCGCCGCATCTGCAGGCGGCCGGGGTCCGCGGCAAATTTTTCCATTTCCCGCTCGACTTCGACGTGAAACGCCTTGAAGTTCGGCGTATCGGCGTTGGCGATGTTCGACACGATGACGTTGTGGTTCGACGAGCGCACATCGAGCGCGCGGCTCAACAAGTCGATCGATTTGCTACCCAGTTTGAATGCTTCCATGATGAGTCTCCTTGCTCCGGGCTGTTGGCTATAAAGCAAAATTCATACCAGTAAACAGCTGCCGGGGACTGTTTCAGTGTCAACCGGCCCGGCGACAGGCCTCGGTATTGGCCTCGCGGTATTCCTTGAGCTTGTTGCGCAGGGTGCGGATGCTGATTCCCAGCATTTCGGCGGCCTGGGACCGGCTGGCATTGACCGCCTGCAGGGTCGTCATGATCAGCTTGCGCTCCATGTCCCTGACCGTCACTCCCGCCTGCAGGTAAGCGCCCCCGGCGGATCCCGTCGTCTGGCCGCCGCCCTCGAGAATCAGGTCCTGCGATTCGATTTCGGCACCGGCGCCCATCAGGACCGCGCGCTCGATGGTGTTTTCCAGCTCACGGACGTTCCCCGGCCAGTCGTGACGTTGCAACCGGTCCATGGCCGCGCCGGATACCGTCGCCGCCCTGTTGTTCAACCGGCCGTAGGCTTCGCAGAAATGGTGCGCCAGCAGTCGGATATCTTCCCTTCGCTCGCGCAGCGGCGGTATCTTGAGCGGCACGACGTTGACGCGGTAGAAGAGATCCGCGCGGAACTTGCCGGCCGCCACGGCCGTTTTCAGATCGGTGTTGCAAACGGCGATCACGCGGGCTTCCATTGCTGTCGGGCGGTTGCCGCCGATGCGGTCGACCTGCCGCTCCTGCAGCACGCGCAGCAGCTTGGCCTGCAGCGGCGGCGACATCTCGCTGATTTCATCCAGGACGATGGTCCCACGCCCCGCGGCTTCGAATTTGCCGATCTTGCGGGCAACGGCCCCGGTGAAGGCCCCTTTTTCGTGTCCGAACAGTTCGCTCTCGGCCAGCGTGTCCGGCAGCGCCGCGCAATTGACCGCCACATACGGCTCATCTGCGCGGCCGCCCCGCTCGTGGATGAAACGCGCCAGAAGTTCCTTGCCGGTTCCGCTCTCGCCCTGAATCAGAACGGTGGCCGAACTGGCGGCGATGTTGGCCGCCACCTCCAGAAGCGCGAGAAACTGCGGATCGCGGGTGACGATGCGGCGCGCGGACGGCCGCACCTCCCGCGCCTTTCCGTCAACCGGGCCTGCATAGGGTAAGATCCGGGCCCGGCCGAGGGCGGCTTCGAGGGCCTCGGTCGAAAATGGCTTGAGCAGGTAATCGCTGGCACCCCCCTGCATGGCTTCCACCGCATTCTGCACCGAACCGTATCCGGTGATGACGATGACCGGGACCTGTGGCGCGGTTTGCTTGATCTCGTCGAGCACCTGCAACCCGCTCATCCGCGGCAGCCGCACATCGGTTATGACAAGGTTGAAGAAGTTGTTTCCGAACTTCTCCAGCGCCTCGGCTCCATCGCCCGCGACCTCGACCGCGTAGCCTCTGCAGCCAAGGGTCCGCGACAGCATGGCCCGCACATCGGGATCATCCTCGACGATCAGGATCGATTGCGTCGGCATCGGGCTTAAACCAATCGTAACGTCATGGAAACGGGACTTTTTAAAAAAAATGAACGCCGCCGCAAGGACCGGTCGACTTGAAGCACCGGTTCACGGCCGGCGATCGGCAACGGCCTGTATCTCTTCATGTTTGGTGTTCAAGTTCCGTGCCATCCATTGCGATGCGCGATTCCACGGCCAAACGCAGCCGTCAGGCCATTTGCCGGTTTCTGCGATGTCCGCCATCCTTGCCGGACACGGTGTGGCGGGTAAGTTGAGTCGGCCTCCTGATCTATAGGCTTTAAGATAAAGGTATTGGCAAGGCCAGAGGGAGTCGGCTGTAGATGTCATCCGCCCACGACCGATACCGGCAGCCAAAACCTTTATCTTGACAGACGACATGTCTTCCCCACCGCCCCCGGCAACAGCCCCCCGGAGTCCGGCGCGTCGTCAAATATCGCCGCTGCTCACGTCAGGTCTTTGACGCCGACGCAGAAAAAAGTCCTGACGAATTAATGGATTTTAAACACTCGGACTAGAGAAGTAGTTTTGGGGAAAAAACAGTGGTGAGTCGTTTGGACGGCAGGTGCCTGATGACTGCGGGTTGAAGCGCTGCGAAAAACCTGGAGCTGCATCAAGAGCACCTCGATCGGGCGGGAAAATCAAGAAATACTATCGCCGGTGAACGGCTGAAATTTGTGAGCGGGCCAATCCCCGTTCGGACTGAATCGGCATGTGTCCGCTGGTGTTCGGATGCGGCCTGGCTCTGCGCATAAATTTTGCTTCCGACTGCGGTCATCACCCCTCAAACCGATAGCGGTTCGAGCCGGTGGCGCTTGATCTTCTCGACCAGGGTGGTGCGGTTGAGCTGCAGGAGTTTGGCGGCCTGGTTTTTGACCCACTTGGTCTTTTCCAGGGTCTGAACGATCAACGCTTTTTCGAATTCGGTGACGGCGGTGTTCAAAGACAACCCCTCGTCTGTGATTTCGACCGCCGGCACCGCCGGGATGGCCGACGGCGCGCCTTTCATTTTACCGGGCAGGTCCCGGGCGGTGATGTGCCCCTCGCCCTTGAGGACGACAATTCTCTCGATCATGTTTTTCAACTCCCGAACGTTTCCCGGCCAGCTGTGATTCATCAGAACCTGAAGGGCCTCCTGCGTCACGCCTTCGATGTGCCGGCTGTTTTTGGCGTTGAAGTTTTTCAGGAATTCTCCCACCAGCAGCGGAATGTCGGTTCTTCGCTGCCGCAGGGCCGGGAGCTGGATCGGAATCACGAACAGGCGATAGAACAAGTCTTCGCGAAAGGCCCCTTTTTGAACCTCCTCGTCGAGGTCCCGATGCGTGGCCGCGACAATGCGGACATCGACCTTGATCGTCCGACTGCCGCCGACCGGCTCGAACTCCCCCTCTTCCAGGACTTTCAGGAGTTTGACCTGGAGGTCCGGGCTCATGTCGCCGATTTCATCCAGGAAAAGCGTGCCGCCGTGGGCGCGCTCGAACTTTCCGACCTTGTTGGCCGTCGCGCCCGTGAAGGATCCCTTGACGTGGCCGAACAGCTCGCTTTCGAGCAGGTTTTCCGGGATGGCGCCGCAGTTGATGGCGATAAAGGGCTTGTCCTTGCGCTGGGAGCAGCAGTGAATGGCCTTGGCGGCCAGGCCCTTGCCGGTGCCGGTTTCCCCGCTGATTAAAACGGTGCTGTCGGAGTCCGCCACCTTTTGAATCAGCTGAAAAACCTCGCGCATCACATGGCTCCCGCCGATGATTCCCAAAAAGCCCGTGGGCCGGCAGCCGTCTTGGGCCCTGCAGGGCTGACACGGTGAAACCTCTTCTTCTGCGGTGAAAGCGTCGTCCTCGGCTGTATTCAGCAATGGGTCCTCCTTGGTGTCTCTTGTCTGATCGCCGTCAGATCGATCCGGTGCAGCCACCGGGTCAGAGCAAGGAGCATGCCAGGGCCTGGTGCTTTAA
>JBAPWQ010000221.1:0-24024 GCA_049283795.1 Desulfobacterales bacterium
GCTGCACACCGTGTGCCAGGAAGCCAAGTGCCCGAATATCTGGGAGTGCTTCTCCAGCCGCACGGCCACCTTTCTGATCCTGGGGGATCGCTGCACCCGCAACTGCCGGTTTTGCGCCGTGGCGCACCTGCCGGTCGAGCCGCCGGATGCGGGCGAACCGGAGCGGGTGGCTGAAGCCGTGGCGAAAATGGGTCTGGGCTATGTGGTGGTCACATCGGTGACGCGCGACGATCTGCCCGACGGGGGTGCCGGTCATTTTGCCGCCACCATCCGCGCCATCCGCCGCCGCGTCCCGCGAGCCGGGATCGAGGTGCTTATCCCCGATTTCCAGGGTAACGCCGCCGCCTTGCGCAGCGTGCTGGACGCACGGCCGCACGTGCTGAACCACAACATCGAAACCGTGCCGCGGCTCTATGCCGAGGTACGGCCCGGCGCCGTTTACAGCCGCTCGCTGGCGTTGCTCGGGCAGGCAAGGCGACACGACGCGTCGGTGGCGACCAAATCGGGCCTGATGCTCGGACTCGGTGAAACCGACACCGAAATCCGGCAGACCCTGCGGGACCTTCTGGATGTCGGCTGCCGCCTGCTGACCCTGGGACAATATCTCCAGCCGTCCCGGGACCACCTGCCGGTGGCGCGCTACGTCCCGCCGGCGGAATTCGACCAGTGGAAGCAATCGGCACTGCAGATGGGCTTTAATGAAGTCGCCAGCGGTCCCTTCGTCCGGTCTTCCTATCACGCGCAAGAGCTTTTCAGCACAGCCTCCGGCGGCAAGCCTGCGATATGATCGAAATGGAAACGTTGGCTCACTCAAAAATAACGATGACCAAAATCTAAGATCACGATCGCGCATCCATGCCCTATTATGAGACACCAGACGGTTGCCGGCTTTTTTTCGAGCCCCTTTCGACCGGCACGGTGAAACCAGCCCTCGTTTTTCTCAACGGCACCACCCAGACCACCGTGCACTGGCGCTCACAGGTGCTTTACTTTAAAAACGACTTTCGCAGCCTATGCTACGATGCGCGCGCCCAGGGAAAAAGCGAGATCGGCCGGGCCACCCTGACGCTCGATCTTCACGTCGATGACCTTGCCGGCCTGCTGACCCATACCGGCATTGAAAAAGCAACTTTGGTGGGGTTGAGCCACGGGGCGAACGTGGCGCTGGCCATGGCGGCCGTGCACCCCGCGCGCATCGAGCGGCTCGTCCTGTGCAGCGTGGCCGCCGCGCCGGGAGCCCGCGCCAGAGCGGCTTTACGGTCATGGAGGGAAATCCTGCAGGCTCACGGACTCGAGGCGATGGCCTGGGCCGCCCTGCCGGCGATATTCGGCGAGGCTTATCTGGATGGAAACCGGAGAATTCTGGACAAGCTGGTCGCCGCCGTCGTCAGGCGCAACCGAGCCGATAGGCTTCTCGCGCACCTGAAAGCCATGAACAGCTACCCGTCACCCGCCGGTCACGCCGCGCGCAGTGGTCAGCCGGTGCTCGTTGTTTCCGGAGACCAGGACCCGCTGGTTTCCGCAGCCGGCGCCGCGCAGCTGGCCGCCGTGTGCCGCGGCCTTCACCGCCGGCTGCCGCGGGCCGGCCACACGGTGCCCCTGGAGAAACCGGCCCTTTTCAATCAGGCGCTGGCAGAGTTTTTTTCATCTGCCGTGCCGCCCGACATCTGAAAGCGGGGCACGGCACGCCGTGCCCCTACACGGCCAGAGTAAAAAGGCTGTATCGGTGTTGAGCGGTTAGAATCACATCACCTTTGAACCCTGAACCTTGAACCCTTAACCGTTAACCCTTCAGTTCAGCATACGCCGACGACCGATACCGGCAGCCAAAATCTTTATCTTGAAGCCCGGCTCCCCGGGCCGTCGACAGGCCGTTTCCTATGCGACCCATACGGGAATCCTCTCCGGAGCCACGGTAATCTCGGCCGGCGCATATCCTCTCGCCTCGCCATCGATATCTATCGGCACCGGCTCTGCGGCCTGGACCGACACCCTCCGCACGCGGCGCATCCAGACTTTCGCCAGCGACAGGTGCGAACCGCGGTACACCCGATGCCCCTTCATCAGAAAATCGCGGAACTTCAAATCCCCGAGGCAGACGGCATCGAAGAACCCGTCGTCCAGAAGGGCCTGGGGGGCAATCTTCATCCCCCCGCCGAAGAAACGGCCGTTGGCGACCGCAAGGACGCATACCGGCTGCTCCGCCGTGAGGCCATTGTCCATCTCTATTCGCATCGTCACGTTCCGATAGTGTCGAAACGCGCGCACGGTGGCCAGCAGGAAGGCGGTCTTGCCGCCGAGCGGTGCGAAAAGGCGGGCAAAATCGTCAACCGCGCCGCTGATGCCGAAAGAGGCGATATTGACAAAGTACCGCTGTTTCCGGCGGCCGTTGGCGTCGCGGAACCGGATCAGGCCGATGTCGATGGGGCGAGGTGTTCCTGCGACCAGGCTGCGGATGGCTTCGCCGGCAGAAGCGCCAATTCCCAAGCTCTTGCGGAAGTCACCGCCGGTTCCGGAGTGCAGCACGGCAAGTCCGGCGCGCGGTCTGACCAGCCGGCCATCGCCGTCGAAGAACCCGTTGACGACGTCACTATGAGTGCCGTCGCCGCCGATGGAAAGAATCACATCCGCCCCTTCCGCCAGTGCTTTGCGCGTGAGATCGACAGCGTGGCCCGGGAAGGAAGTAAAGTGGAGTTCAGTCTGCTTGAATGGCGAACGGGCTCGCAGGGCCGCGACCAACTGCTCGAGATGCGTGCGGGCCTTGCCGAGAGTCGTTTTCGAATTGACGATGCCGGCGATGCGGGGTCCGGTGGAAGTGGTCACAGTCGTATTTCCTGTTTGGCTTTATTCGAAATATTTATCTTGAAGCCTGTATCTTGACATCAAGATATATTGCTGTAAATTGACCCCATGGAGACGGCACCGCATCTGAGACTGATTTTATGGAAGGCGGCCAAGGCGGTCGAAAAAGTAGATCGGGCCAGCATTTCAGAAACTGGCTTGCACCTGAGCGATTTCGCCATAATGGAAGTCCTCTTGCACAAGGGACCACTTCCCATAAAAACCATTGGTGAAAAGGTGCTGTTGACCAGCGGTTCGATGACAGCTGCCATCAATCGACTGGAAAAAAAAAGATTTGTCAGACGAAACCAGGACCCCGCAGATGGTCGGAGTTTTTATGTCCATCTGACTGAAATCGGCCGTGGCGTCATCGCATCGGCGTACGAACAACACGAAAAAAAACTCGAAAAGATCGCCGGTGTCCTGACGCCTGAAGAACGGACCGAACTCATCCGATTGTTAAAGAAAATCGGCAAACACGCGGAAAAGGTTCCCTTTTAAAAATTTGAAAAACGCCATTGAGATTAAAATAAAACGAGAGGGTGACGATGAAAAAAGACATGACCGTAACCGGTATTCACCACATAACCGCCGTGACCTCCTCGGCCGCTGAAAACCTGGCGTTTTACGAGAAAATTCTGGGTTTGCGGCTGGTCAAGCAAACAGTCAATTTTGACGACCCATTTACCTACCACTTGTATTACGGTGATGCAAACGGCTCTCCGGGCACAATCCTGACCTTCTTCCCCTGGGAAAAACTGCCCCGCGGAACACCCGGCGCCGGGATGGTGACAGCAATCGCCTTTGCCATCTCCCGCCAATCGATTGATTTCTGGACGCAGAGAATCGAAGCGCAGGCCATCCGCATCGAGAAAAGTGACCGGTTCGGCGATCCGGTGCTTCGTTTTGCCGATCCGCACGGTCTGCCCATCGAATTGATCGGCGCATCCGATCCGCCTACGACCGCGCATTGGCCGGAAGGGCCGATTGCGAAGGCGCATGCCATAACCGGGTTTCATTCTGCGACGATCACCGTAAACAGGCTGGAGGACAACGACACCCTGTTGCGCGACGTCATGGCTATGACGTTAACCGAGCAGGAACATCATCGCTACCGGTTCCGGATGGACGCCATCGAGGCCCCGGGACATTTCCTTGACGTCGTCCACGATCCGCAGGCGCCCGTGGGCAGACCGGGCGGTGGCACGGTGCATCACATCGCCTTTCGCACGGAAAATGACGCCTCGCAACTGTGGTGGCAGGCGCTCTTGAGAAAATCGGGCGTGGGGGTGACCGATGTCCGCGACCGGAAATACTTCCGGTCGATTTACTTTCACATCCCGGCCGGCGTGCTCTTTGAAATCGCCACCGACCCTCCGGGATTTACGGTCGATGAATCCGCATCCGCGCTGGGATCAACCCTGAAGTTGCCGGCGCAGTACGAAACCATGCGGCCGGATATCGAACGGCGGCTGCCGCCGCTGCGATCCGGGCCCGGGCGGCGAAACGCCGAGGATACGCTGCAATGACAGGGCATGTTTTGCCTGTCTTGACGTCATTTCCGGCGATCTTCACTACGACGGCGACTCACTTCCGTTTCAAATCGCCGGCCAGCTCCTTCATGATCGACAGGACATTGCGGCCCCTTTCGCGGGCGATGCGGTGGGCATCCTCCACCAGCGCCCGCGCGCGGACGGCCAGGTCGTCCGGCGCGGGCAGGGCCATGTTGAGCCGCTGATACCGCCAGGCCAGCAATCGCGCCGCCAGCTGTTCTTCCTGCCGTCGAAAAAAGCCCATGAGAAATACTCCTTTGTCAGGAATCACGAATATCGTGTTAGCCGTCTGATCCCTGAACATGAAGCGCCGGAGCCTGGATGACCGGTTGCCAACGCTGTCTGATCGTCTCGTAGGGGCCAAAAATCTTTCGCCCCGGCCGGGATGTTGAACCGAACTTGATATCGATGCCGCTTTAAAGCCACATCCGAATTCACCGCGGCCGGCGGCAGATGTTGAAGATCGCCTCTTCCAGGATCAACCGCTTGTTGTCTCCACCGGACTTGATGCGCAGGTCGGCCCCGGCAAGGTGCTCGAAGGCCTGCAGCAGTTCCTGCCTCGTATAGTTTTCCGCGGCAAGAAACAGCTGATACACCGGATAGGGGTTGTTGGGGTTGCGGACGATCAGCAGGTCCGTCGCCGGCGGTTTCTTCTTTTTCGCACCCTTTTTGGGCGATGACGTCGCCTCCTCGCGGTCCGCACCCGAGACGGCATCGTTCCAGCGCTGAATCTGCCCGACAAGCTCGGCATCGAACTGCTGCACGACCGGCAGGACCGCAGTCGTGAAATGATTATACGGGCATCCGGCAAACCAGGCGCTGCCGTAGGGACCGCCCGTAAATTCCTTGACCCTCAGCAGCTTTCGAACTTGATTCAACAAGGCCACCAGGATCTGTTCGGGACGCATCGTATCCAGGCCCTCGGCCATCAGCGTGCCCATGAAGAATAGGGCCTCTTCCAGGTTGCGGGCGGCGATGGCACCGGTCAGCGCATAGACCGGGTCCTTTTTCGTCCGCTCGAGCGCCGCGAGAATATCCGCGCGTGTGATCCGCCGCCGGTCACCGACAAAATCGACCAGTTTTTTGAGGCTGCCGGCAAAGGCCCGGATATCGAAACCGGTCATCTCTTGCAAAGCCGAAAATCCCTCCTCATCCATCGTGACGCCGCTGCCGTCCAGAACATCGCGCATGGCCTCGCGCAGGACGGCTTCCTGGATTTTTTTATCCGCTTTTCGATCCCCCTTTGGAACGAAGCAGTCGACGATTACCCCCAAGTCGCGGATCACCTTGAACAGCCGTTTTCGTTTGTCGATCGTATCGGTGGTTATCAGCAGGTGATTTCCGTCCGGAAATCCCTTCTCTATCGCATTGCACAAGGCGCTGTCGCCGTCCGCGGCCGGTGGGACATCCCGGCCGCCGGTGCGGCAAAAGGCCAGGATATCGTCCAGCCAGCCGTCCTGCCCGCCCGACTCCGCTAGGGCCGGCAGGCTCCGGCGACGGTTTTCCCGGTCGAGATCCTCGAAGGTCAGGCTCGAAAGGGCCATCAGGCGCAGCAGTTCGGACGCGGCGCGATTCAGATTGCCGGCGGCGTGGGCCTGCCTGGCGCTGCCCAGCATCCGGCCGGCATCCGGCGCGGCGTCAAAGAGCCGGGCCTCCGTCAGCGCTACCACTTTGGGACCCGCGAGCAGCGAGAACGTATTCAGTTTTTCGAGTGCTTCGGGGACCCCACCGCCGGCACCGTCGACCGGCTCAAAGTTGAACTGTTGCCGGTCGGCCGGTACGAGCGCGAACAGCAGTTTCTTGAAAGCCGCCTTGCAAAGGACTTCTTCGCCGTAAATCAGGTAAACCTGAGCGGCACGGGGTTTACCGGGTTTAGCTTTCCGCCCGCGGTCTTTTTCAAGTCCGCGCAGATAAACTTCCAGCGCTTTGTAATTCAGCTCAGCCATTGGCGATTCTTTGCCACTGTGTCTGTGCCCCCATAGGGTGAACACTTACGGCGGCGGCCTGGTAAGAGAAGAGGCCTGCAGCGGCTGTCGCGACCGGCGCTCGAGAATAAACAGCATCGCCAGGCTCGCCACAACGACCGCTGCACTGACGACCATTGCCGGAGAAAGCTCACCGCCCTGGAGCCGTCGACCACCTGAAAATGCAAAGGCCGCCGTCACCAGTTGCAGTGCGCCGTTCAACAGCATAAAGGACCAGAAAACCTGTCCGAAAAATTTACGACGCCCTTTGACGATCAGCACGACAGCGAAGATAATAAAACTTCCGCAGGCCAGGTAAAGAGCGACCGGATCGGGCCGCGGCAGGGCGCCGTCCAGCCCGCTGCCCGGGCGGGAAAGCACGAGGCTCGGAGTCAAACCGAAAGGTTCGGGGATGCTGAAGCCGGAGAAAAAGAAACCGATGTAGACTAGAAAATGCCCGACCGCCAGAGACGGCCCGAAGAGATCGACGGTTTTCCAGGGCGGCAGTCCGCGGCGCGTAATGAAGATTCCTCCCGCAGCCAGGGCGGTTAAGGCTCCACCGTAGTAAAAGGATCCGCCGCTCCAGAATCGCAACAATGACGGCGCATGGGCCGAAGGCCCTGTAAAATCCGGCACCGCCTCGAAAAGCCACGCACCGGCCATCGCTCCGATCATCAGCCAGAAGCACAGATCGAGGATCCGGCCCTCGTATTCCCCGCTGGCCCTGATCTCGTAACGCAAGACGACGATGCCCGTCGTCAGGGCCGCGGCAATAAACGCTCCGAGAATGCCGATCGAGAGCATGTTGGCACCGTGATTCAATGCGTCATTCGGGCATCTTCTTGAACAGCAGATGAAACAGGAAGACTCCGATACCGATCGTGATGGCGCTGTCGGCAACGTTAAAGGCCGGCCAGTGCAGGCTGCCGACATAGAAATCGAGGAAATCGGTCACCTTTCCAAAGCGGATCCGATCAATCAGATTGCCGACGGCACCGCCCAAGATCATCGCGAAAGCCCCGGAGAGCCAGGGATGCGATGACGGCGATTTGAAGTAAAACCACACGATCAAACCGACGGCCACGAGGGAAACCAACAGAAAGACGACCGCGCGCAGGCGTGCATCCGAGCCGGCCAGAAAACCGAACGCCCCGCCTGGATTTTGCACATGCGTCAAGTCGAAAAAACCGGAAATGACCGTGACGGAATGATACAACGGCAGCGATCGCAGGACAAGCATCTTGGTGACCTGATCCAGCAGCACAACCGCGCCGGCAATCTGAAGCAGTTTGATTAATTTGCCTTTCATCCCGCCTCGATGCGCTCAAGCGCGGTGTGGCAGCGGCCGCAGATCGTCGGGTGGGCCGCGATCGAGCCCACCGACGGTTCGCGCACCCAGCAGCGCTCGCATTTTTCATCCGGGGCCCGTTCGACTGAAATGGACAGCCCGGCCACAATCTCACTGCTGAAGGCGTTTTCGAGCGGCGTTTCCCGTTCGAGATCGACGCGCGAGACGATGAACAGCGAGCGCAGGTCCGCGGCATAGGGCGCCAGCACGGCGTAAAGGTCTTCGGTAACCGAGAGCGTGAGGACCGCATCCAGCGGATGGCCGATCAACTTGCGCGCGCGGGCCTCCTCGAGCGCCCTGGTGACCTCGCCGCGCACCGCCAGCAGCCTCTCCCAGTCCGCCTGCAGGTGCTTGTCCTGCCAGTCTTCGCGCACCTCCGGCATGGCCGCCAGGTGGACGCTCTCCTCCTTGCCCGGGCCCGACGGCAGGTATGCCCAGATCTCCTCGGCCGTGAACGCCAGGATGGGCGCCATCAGGCGCGTCATCACGTCCAAAATGACATGCATGACCGTCTGGGCGCTTCTTCTCGCGCTGGAGCGCGGCGGCGAGGTGTAGAGCCGGTCTTTTAACACGTCCAGGTAGAAGGCCGACATGTCGAGGGTGCAGAAGTTGTGAAGACGATGGTAGACGACGTGAAATTCGAAAGTGGCGTAAGCCCTGAGCACGATTTCGGTCAACTCCTGCAGCCTGAGCAGGGCAAAACGGTCGATGGCCGGCAGTGACTCGTAAGCGATCGCATCGGCTGCGGGATCGAAATCCGCCAGGTTGCCCAGGATGAACCGGGCCGTGTTGCGGATGCGCCGGTAAGCGTCGCTGAGCTGCTTTAGGATGTTTTCGGAAATGCGGATGTCTTCGCGGTAGTCGGAGGCCGTCACCCACAGGCGCAGGATTTCGGCCCCGTAGCGGTCGATAACCTCCTTGGGGGCGACGACGTTGCCAAGCGATTTCGACATCTTGCGGCCATCGGCATCCACCACGAACCCATGGGTGAGAACGGCGTCGTATGGCGCGCGGCCGCGGGTCCCCACGGCCGTCAGCAGGGAGCTGTGAAACCAGCCCCGGTGCTGGTCGCTGCCCTCCAGGTATAGGTCCGCCGGCCATTTCAGGTAGTCGCGCTGTTCCAGGACGGCCGCGTGGCTGACGCCCGAGTCAAACCACACATCCAGGATGTCGTTCTCCTTCTTCAGGGCCTTGCTGCCGCAGGCGGCGCAGACGGCCGCGGGCGGCAGGAAAAAATCATCCGACTTCTCGAACCAGATGTCGGCCCCATGCACGGTGAAAAGCTCGTGCACCCGCCGCATCACGTCCTCGTCAAGCAGCAGCGCGCCGCAGTCTTCACAGTAAAAAACCGCAATCGGAACCCCCCAGGCCCGTTGGCGCGAGACGCACCAGTCGGGCCGGTTTTCGATCATGCCGTAGATGCGCTCACGTCCCCACCCGGGAATCCACTTGACCCGGTCGATGGCCGTCAGGGATTTTTGGCGCAGGCCGGTCTTGTCCATGGAAATAAACCACTGCGGGGTGGCACGGAAGATGACCGGCTGCTTGCAGCGCCAGCAGTGGGGATAGGAGTGCGCGATCGTCTCGGAGGCCAGCAAGGCCCCGGCCTCCTTTAACTTGGCGGTGATGCCGGGGTTGGCGTCGAACACGAACTGGCCGTCGAAGAATTTTACCTCGTCGGTAAAACGACCCGCGTCGTCAACCGGCGAATAAGCCTCCAGGCCGTATTGCAAACCGACCTCGTAGTCCTCGCGGCCGTGTCCGGGAGCGGTGTGCACGCAGCCGGTGCCGGCATCGAGCGTGACGTGGCGGCCCAGGATCATCAGGACCTCGCGGCCGTAAAGCGGATGAATGGCCCGCTTTTGCTCCAGGCGCGCGGCATCGATGTCGGTAAGGATCCGGTAGTCGCCGATTCCGAAAGCGCGCATGCACGCCTCGACCAGGTCCCTGGCGACGATCAAAACCTCGCTGCCACCGACCGCCACCGCCGCATAGGTGAATTCCGGGTGCAGCGCCACGGCGAGGTTGGCCGGTATGGTCCAGGGGGTCGTGGTCCAGATCACCACCGACACGTCTTTTCCGGCCAGGCTCGGATAATCGACGCTCAGGTCGTCTTTCAGGCGGAATTTGACGTAAATGGAGGGCGAGGATTCGTCGGCGTATTCGATTTCGGCCTCCGCCAGGGCCGTGCGGCAGTCGTTGCACCAGTAAATCGGCTTCTTGCTTCTGAACAGGCTCTGGTTCCGGGCAAATTTCCAGCACTCGCGGGCGATGGTAGCCTCGTAGGCGTAGGCCATCGTCAGGTAGGGCTCGTCCCATTTCCCCATGACGCCCAGCCGCTTGAACTCGGCGCGCTGGATGTCGACGAAGCGCTCCGCATAGGCCCGGCACCGCCGGCGGATATCGGTCAGGGTCATACCGTTTTTCTTCTGGCCCAGTTCCTTGTCGACGTTGTGTTCGATCGGCAGGCCGTGACAATCCCATCCCGGCACGTACACCGCATCGAATCCGGTCATCTGCCGCGACCGGACGATAATGTCCTTGAGAATCTTGTTGAGCGCCGTGCCGATGTGAATGTGCCCGTTGGCATACGGCGGCCCGTCGTGCAGAATGAAACGCTCGCGGCCGCGGCCGGCCGCCCGGATTTTATCGTGCAGCCGCACCTCTTCCCAGGCTTTCAACTGCGACGGCTCCCGGTTGGCCAGGTTCGCCTTCATGGGAAATTTCGTGATCGGCAGATTGAGCGTTTTTTTATAGTCCATTGGGCCTCCGAAAACTATGGATGATATGAACCGAAAATTTTTAATCGACAAACCCCGGCCTGTCAAGGAAATACAGCCCTTTCAACCGGAATCACCGGCCAAACCGGGCGCGAAGGTACCGCCGGCCGGTCGGCCGGGCGCCTCTAAACCTGAATCGTGATTTTTTTTCGTGAGCGCTTGGCAGGAAATTATAGGGGGGAGGAGCCCGGCATCGCGCTCCCGCCCTCGGGAACGAACTGGTACGACGTTCCTTGGATCAGGCGGAGTGCTTCAACGGTATCGCCGTATCGGCATCACAGGGCGTGGGGCCCATGGCCATGGCCCCGACCGCCAGGTAGGTGTAGTTCCGGCCGATCAAATCCTTGAAATCGGGAATCATCCGCCGGCCGTCCATGATCAGGTAGGGCGGTTGCACGAGTTCCTCGATCGTCCGCGACAGACCGCGGAACTCCTCGCAGTCCGAGGAGATGAACACGGCGTGAGAGCCTTCGATCGCCTCCTTGGCGCTGTCGAAGTATTCTATCTTCTCGAAGAGGATGTTTTTGGCCGGATCGAACACGCTGCGGGCGCTCGCGTTGGCCAGGGGATCATAGGCCTTGATCTTGGCGGCCCCCTTGCCCAGCAGGGATTCGATCACCTTGATCGAAGAGGCGTCGCGCATGTCGTTGGTGTGCTTTTTGAAGGCCAGGCCAAGGACCGTGATGGTCTTGTTGTTGAACTTGAACCCGGTTTCGGTGATGGCCCGGTCGACCAGATAAACCTTCTGATACTCGTTTACCTCGTAGGAAGCCTCCAGCATCTTGGTGCTGACATTCATCTTGCGCAACTGATTGATCAGCGAGGCGATGTCTTTTCCGAAGCAGCTCCCGCCGGCCCCGTTGCTGACGAAGGACCCCCAGGTGCTGATGCGCTCATCCGAGGTCACCCCCAGCCGCAGGTCGTCGATGACGACATTGGGAAACTTTTCGCCGATCTTGGCCCCCACGCCGTTCCAGAAGGAGATGTAGGTCAGCAGCATGGTGTTGGCGACGTATTTTATGGCCTCGGCGGTTTCGGGCGAGGTTTCGATGTACTTGATGCGGACGTGATTGACGAACTGGGAATAGACGCGGCGCAAAATAGTGAAGTCCTGCGGATCGTCACAGCCCACCACGACCCGGTCCGGCCGGCGGGCCTGCATCACGGCGGTACCTTCCGCCAGAAATTCCGGGTTGGAGGAGACGCCGAAATTTTTCACCTGGTGCGAGGACATGATGCGCTGGAGATGACGCGCGGTTCCGATCGGCACCGTGCTCTTGTTGACCATGACCACCCGGCGCTGGTCCTTTCGCCCGGCAAGCAGCTCGGCGAGGTGTTCGGCGGCGGCGTCGTAAAACGTCAGGTTGGTCGAGCCGTCCAGATTGGGCGGGGTCGGCAGGCACATGAACACCGCATCGGTCCCCTCGATAATCGCTGCCAGGTCGGAGGAAAAAAACAGGTAGCGCCCCAAGGTTTCACGGATGATGTTGACCAGCCCCGGCTCGTTGACATAGCGTTCGATTTCCTGCGGCTTCCCGGAAGCGAAGGCCGTCAGTTTTTCGAGATTGTTGTCGTAGGCATACACTTCGTGGCCGTACTCGGAGCAGACGGCGGCGTGCACGAGCCCCACGTATCCGGTGCCCAAAACGATAATTTTCATGATGTCCCCTGATACTGAGTGGTCCCCCGGTGACAGCCGGCCTGCGACTGGACCAGGAGAAAAAAATTCATTGATGTTCCGGCAGGATATCCGGTTTAACGTTGCATTCTACCATATCTTTGGCAAAGCGCCAAAATATTTTGACCCCCTGCCGCCCGTTCCCGGGCGCCGGGTCGAGGCGTATGCGCGACAAAACACCGGGAAGACCGGTATTGCCCACCCCTCAAAGCCTTGCCAATCGTAAAGAAGTTGTTATGGTGTATCACGATCAGGCCAGTACCGGCCGGCAATAAAAGGAGCGCAGCGATGCTGAGTCATGTGGTTTCGATGAAATTCAGGCCCGAGGTCACGAAAACCGACATCGATGAACTCGACAGGATGCTCGAGGAGCTGCCCAACATCATCGTCGAAATCCAGATGTACGAATTCGGCCGTGATGTCCTTCACACCGGCCGTTCTTACGACTATGCCCTCGTTGCCCTGTTCGCGAACGAAGAGGCCCTGCAGCGCTATCAGAAGCATCCCGACCACCTAAAGGTACTGGAAAAACTGACCGCGCTTTGCGAAAACGTGATTACGGTCGATTTTTTCGGCACGGATGCCGGCGATTTCAAGGATCGGTCGCAACTGGCTTCCCTGCCGTGAAATACAGGGGTATACCCGGGAGAAACGAGCCATGCAACAAAACGCCAAGGCCATGGTACTGGCCTCCTTTGCCGCCGATTCGCTGGCATTGGGCGCGCACTGGATTTACGACACCGCCGTGATCGACAACGACATCGGGCGCGTGGACAACCTGCGCCAGCCGCCCCCGGACTCCTTTCACCCTGCGAAGGAGGCCGGCGAGTTTACCCATTACGGCGACCAGACGCTGGTGCTGCTGTCCTCGATCGCAGAAAAGCGGACTTTTGATCTCGACCGGTTTGCCCGCGACTGGCAGGCCCTGTTTGATGGGTATACCGGGTACCGTGACCACGCAACCAAGGAAACGTTGAAAAATTTTGCCGGCGGCAAGACGCCGGCCAGCGCCGGTTCCGCCTCGACCGACCTGGGCGGGGCGGTGCGCATCGCGCCGCTGGCCTGTCTTTACCGGGACAACCGGGATGAGCTGCGCTCCGCGGCCCGGGCCCAAACGGCCATGACCCACCGTGACCCGATCGTGATCGACAGCGCCGAGCTGCTTGCCGACGTGCTGTGGCTCGTCCTCAGGGGTGAAAAACCGACCGGGGCGCTCGAAGCGGCCGCGGCTGACCGCCCCACGTTGAAAAAAGCGGTCGAAAACGGCCTGCAGAGCGCCGGCCGGCCCACCCGCGAGACGATCAAAAAATTCGGCCAGATGTGCGAAACGCCCGCCGCCCTGCCGAGTGTCGTCCATCTGGTGGCCACCCATGAAAACGATCTGAAAACGGCGCTGGTGGAAAACGTGATGGCCGGCGGAGATTCCGCCGCGCGCGGGATGGCGGTCGGCATGATCCTAGGCGCGCACCTGGGTCGCGGCGCCATCCCCGACCCGTGGCTGCAGGGGCTCAAGGCCGGCGGCCGGATCGCCGAGCTGCTGGATAAACTGGGGTGAGGAAAGGGCTGACGGCCAACGGCAGAAGGCAAAGGGCGGTTCAATGCAAAGGGCCGGACAGTTCATAGAACCAGGTGGGCCGTCCTCGTGGCGGAGTTTAAACAGGACCGCACCAAAGACGGGAAAGCGATCATGAAGTATGTCGTCAAGCACTATGAAGGTGGATATCAGGTACTGGAAAAAGAAGGCGGTACCGAAACCGCCATTGCCTCTTTTCACACGGATCACCGGGCCCGGAGCGGAAAAAAATCAAAGGCCCAGCAGCGGGCGGAAGAGTATTGCGAATTTCTCAATCAAAAGGACCTGGGGGATGGCGCTTCTCTGACATTCGACTAGGTGGTCATCTATTCGGCCGACATCCATGTTGTTGAAACTGTTTCTCGCATTCACCCTTGTGCCCGCCATCGAAATCTATCTGTTCATTACGGTCGGCGGACACATCGGCATCCTGAAAACCATGCTGCTGGTTGTGGCCACCGGTTTTGCCGGCGCTTACCTGGCGCGTCTGCAGGGCCTGCAGACGATGTTGCGCGTGCGACAAAGCCTGGCGCTCGGGCGAATGCCGACCCAGGAACTGATGGACGCCGTACTGATTCTCGCCGCCGGCCTGCTCCTGCTGACACCCGGGTTTCTCACCGACGCGGTCGGGCTCCTGCTCCTTTTTCCCGAATGCCGGCGGCATGTCAAACAGTACCTTAAAAACCGCCTGGAGCCCTACATCGACGCCCGGCGCTCCACCGGCGACCGGACATTATAGAGGATTTGAACGGTAGGAGTCGTCATGGGCCTGAACACACCGATTTTGCTTGCGGTCCTTTTGATGGTATCGAACTGTGCCGCCGGCCGGCCGCCCTCTTCCACAGACCAGGACCCCGGCCTGGCCGCCTGCCCGAACCGGCCGAATTGCGTCTCCTCGCTGGCAGGCGATGAAAAGCATCGGGTGGAGCCGCTCACATTTTCCGGTTCGCCGGCCGAGGCGGCCGCACGACTGGCGTCGGTGATAGAGCAAATGAAAGGATCAAAAATCGTTTCGCAAACCGACACCGCCATCCACGCCGAGTTCACCTCGACCGTTTTTAGCTTCGTGGACGATGTCGACTTTCGTTTCGATGCGGCCCGTCAGCGCATCGACCTGCGTTCCGCGTCACGGGTTGGTTACTTCGATTTCGGCGTGAACCGCAGACGGGTGGAGGAAATCCGCCGCCGTTTCAATGCCGCATCCTCCTCACCCGCTCAACCTTCACCATAGGGCCTTTCAGCAGATGACCTCCCCCGACACCCCCGACTACGGCATCCTGGATCGGCCGGAGATCCTGGCGGTCCTCTTTCACCCCCGGGCTTCTTACGGCGGCAACCTCGCGCCCTCGCGCGATCTTATGATTCCGGTCGAGGAGTCCATCGCCGTCGGGGCCGGCTTTCACATCGCCGACCCCGCGGGGGCCACCATCCTTTTTTTTCACGGCAACGGGGAAATCGTGGCGGATTACAACGACCTGGGGCCGCTCTACACCCGCATGGGCGTGAACTTCCTGGCCGTGGATTACAGAGGCTACGGCCACTCGGGCGGGCGGCCGACGGTGGCGGCCATGATGGCGGACGCCGAAAAGATACTGGACTGGATCCTGGCGTGGCGCCGGAAAAACGGCCACACCGGTCCCCTGGCCGTCATGGGACGATCGCTCGGCAGCGCCCCGGCTCTCGAGCTGGCCGCCCGGCGCTCTGCGGATATCGACGGCTTGATCATCGAAAGCGGCTTCGCACGAGCCGCGCCGCTTTTGCAGCTGCTGGGGGTGTCGCCGGCGGCCATCGGGTTCCGGGAGGAGGCCGGCTTTGCCAACATCGAGAAAATCAAGCAGGTCAAGCAGCCGACCCTGATCATTCACGCCGAGTTCGACCACATCATTCCTTACGCCGAGGCCAAAGAACTCTATGCGGCCTCGCCGGCCGCCGAGAAGTCACTTCTCACCATCCCCGGCGCCAACCACAACGACATTTTCGCACGCGGCTTGTCCGAATACCTGATGGCCGTAAAAGAATTGACGTCGACGTTACGTAAACCATTCCATAAAAACAGCGACGATTGAAGCCCTGACAATGTCTGATCTTACCCCGATTTTTTTCTCCGCGCCCTCAGCGTCCCCGCGGTGAAAAAGAATCCCCCCCGGTTCGTAGTTCCCGCAACGGATGGACAATGAACTCATCGAAGGCCCGCCAGAATTGCGACTGGATGGCATCGGTCTCCATCAGGATTTCATGGCGCGCGCCGGGGATGACCACAAGGCGGCAATCCGGCAGCAGGCGGCAGGCGCGGCGCTGGGCGGCGACCGAAACCACCCGGTCGGCCGCGGCCGCGACCATCAGCACCGGCGTGTGGATCCGCTCCAGGTAACCCGTGCGGCGGATGTGCGCGATGGAGGCCAGCGTCGCCGAGAGCCACGCGAAGGTGACGCCGCCAAGGGCCAGGTCCGGGTTCAGGGCCACGGCGTTTTTTTCCACCGCAAAGCGCCGCGGGTCGGCGGTGAGGGTGTTTCCCTCAAACGGCCGATCGACATTGGTCCGCCCGCCGCTGCCCGGAACGAGCGCTTCTTCGGCGCCGATCAGCAGCCCCAGCCGGGCCAGTCCGGCCACCACCCAGCGGGGAAAGGGTTTCGTGTCGATATCGAGCATGGGGGACACCAGAACCGCCTTATCGACAGCTTGTGGGTGCCGGTGCAGAAACCGCAGGGCCACGTGCGCGCCCATCGAATGGGCCAGGATGAAAACCGGCCGCGCGGCCTCCGGCTGGACGCAGTTCTGGAAGAACTCCGCCAGGTCCTGCACGTAGTGGCCGTAATCCCGCACGTAGCCTTTGAGCCGCTCAGGCAGCCGGCGGCCGGACAATCCCTGACCGCGCCAGTCGAAGCCGAAGACCCTAAACCCCCGCCGGACCAGGTCGGCCGCGGTTTCGGCGTATTTTTCGAGAAACTCCTTGCGCCCGCCAAGCAGCACCACGCTGCCACGGACCTGCATGCCGACCGGGTCCCAGCGGCCGCTGCGCAGGCGCGTGGCGTCGGCGGTGGTGTAAGTGCCGAACCGGACGGGGACCCGATCACCGTGGGCAAGCGATGTCATCGGTTTCTTTTACTCCTTTCACAGCCGGACCGAACCGGAAAATGCAGCCGCCGGAGCGGACCCGGCGCCCAAACGTATACCACGGTGCCCTCAACGCAACAACTATCGGATACCCAAGATGATGGTTTTAGCTGCCGCTATCGGTCGTCGGCCTATAACCATACAGCCTTCTTCTCTGGCCTATCCAAAATCATTATCTTGAAGCCCATATAATCGGCCGGCCTGCTGCAGTGATCGATTTGGCGCGTGTCGCCGCGGCCGGGGTTGACCACCGCCGGGTTATCGATTACAGTTTCAAAAAATCTTAACGTTCCTCCGGCTCGAAGGATATTCCATTACCATGGCTGCACATTCTCATCAATTTGTCGAAACCTACCAGGGAATGGTCGGTTTCGGGCTCGACCGCGAAAACGACCAGAACACCATCGTGTATTACCTGCAGAAATTTTCGGACGACACGCTGATGCAAACCCTTGTCAAGCGCCTCGGCGATGACGAACTGGAAGAAATCTTCAGCCTCGTCACCCGCCTGCTCAAGCGACACCTGTCCGAATCCGAGTATCATCGCCTCTTTTTAAAAGACGATCATCCGTGAAGCATACCGTATCGGTGGTGATTTTTTTTCACCGCAGAGACGCAGAAGGCCCGGAGGGGGATTTTGTTTTTTGTTGGGCGGAAAACGCCAAAATCATTATCTTGAAGCCTATATAAGCGATGCGAAATACTTATCCGATCGTTTCTCTGTGCTCTTGTAAAATCTTTCTTTTTTTTCCGCTGGCCGGCCGCCGCGGCATCTGCCGCCGGTCGACGCGACGATAAAGGAAACGGGGGGTTGGACGTGTTTTCCGATAGGGAACTGGAAGGCTATGCCGAAGTACTTCTCTGGGGACTGCGAACGGCCCGCCGCGGCAAGTTGAAAAGAAACGACACCGTGGCGATCCGCTATCATCTGCCCGCCCGGCCGCTGGCGGAAATCCTTTACGACAAATTGCTCCGGATGCGGCTCAATCCCCTGCCGCGGGCAATGGAAACACCCCGCATGGAAAAGAGCTTCTTTTCTCATGCCACCCCCTCCCAGCTGACGTTCATCCCCGCCGGGGAGGAAAACCTGCAGCAGCATCTAAACGGCAGCATCCATTTGGTCGCACCTGAATCGATCACCCATCTGGGGGATATCGATCCCCGGAAAATCGGCCGGGCGGCCGTGGCGCGCAAGTATTTGCGCGACATCCTCAACCGGCGCGAAGAAAAGGGCCTTTTCAGCTGGACCCTGTGCCTGTTCCCCACCATGGCCCTGGCCCGCCAGGCGGGGATGTCCCTCAAGGCTTACGCCCGCCGGATCGCAAGGGCGTGCTTTCTGGAGAAAAGCGATCCGGTAAAGGCCTGGCAGGACGTCCATCACCAGATCCGCACGATCAAAAAAAGGCTGGACCGGCTGCCAGTCGAGCGTCTTCACGTCGAGTCGGCCAACATCGATTTGGCTATCACCGTGGGAGAAAATAGAAAGTGGCTCGGCCTGTCCGGCCGCAACATCCCGAGTTTCGAGATTTTCACGTCGCCCGACTGGCGGGGAACCCGGGGCGTTTACTATGCCGACCAGCCCTCGTTCCGCAGCGGCAACCTGGTGGCAGGCGTCAGGCTGGAATTCAACAAGGGCGACGTGGTGAAGGCCGCGGCGCGCAAAGGCGAAGAATTTGTCCGCCGTCAGATCGACATGGACCCCGGCGCCCGGAGAGTCGGGGAATTTTCTCTGACCGACAAGCGGTTTTCGCGCATCGACGCCTTCATGGCCAACACCCTCTTCGACGAAAACTTCGGCGGGCCGCACGGCAATTGCCACCTGGCCCTGGGCTCCGCCTACACGGATGCCTACGCCGGTAAGCCGGCCCTCGACGAGCGACTTCGAAAAAAGCTGGGATTCAACGACTCGGCCCTGCACTGGGACCTGGTGAACACCGAGAGCAAAAGAGTCAGCGCCATTTTGAAAGGCGGCGGCAGGAAACTCGTATACGAAAACGGCGAGTTTGTTTAATCCAGTTGAGCCAACCGCAGCAGATCTCCCGATCGGTCTTGAACGATGCCGTAGGTCTTGAGGATATCGTCGTGAATCACCACCGCGTTCCGATTGTTCAAAACAAGCTGGTCGCCCTTCTCCATTTCGAATACGATGAAATCGGTGGCGACTTGCGTCTCGATCGCGGCGATCATCTCCTTTAAATTTATGATTTTCTTCCCGTTTACCTTCACGACCCGCTGGTCGGTGTGCTTGTTGTACCCCACGTTTATCTCCGCATCCAGCACCTTGGTCAGGATAACGACTTCCTCTTTTTCGTCGGTCGGATCGCCATTGATGAAAAAGTTCAGAAGGTTCGGCGGCGCTTTCGTCCGCCAGTCCGACCAGGTCTTGAGGTAATTGAATGTCAGGGGACAAAATACGAGCCCTCCGTATATGTAGTAGCGCGGTTGAACGTCATACTCGCATCGGGAAACGAATGGAAGGTCTTCCGCACCCTTTTTCAGCTCTATGTCAACCGTCTGTTCCCTGCCCTGGCGGATAACCGTCAGCTTCAGCACATCCCCGTATTGATGGTTCTGAATGAAATAGGAGAAGCTGGTCCTTTCGTTGCGCCTGAATTCGACCGTCCCATCGTCGGCTATGGGATGCCGGTCGATCTGGGAAAGGATGTCCCCCGCATAGAGGCTGCCGTCGGAAAGCTGGCCGGGAGTCACCTTTGTGACCAGTATTCCGGTTTGGGTTTCAGCCAGTCCATGCCAGTTTTTCAGATTTCCGTTATCCATGTTCTGCGTGTTGATCCCGATCAACGGGAAGCCATCATAGCGACCGTCATCCACATCGTCGAGGAAGTGCTGCACAATATTGGCCGGCACGATATAGCCGATATTCTCCGAGCCCTGCATCTGCTGCATGACGATGCCGACGACTTTGTCCCCGACGAGGGCAGGTCCGCCGCTGTTGCCCGGGTTTATGGCGGCATCGATCTGGATCGCCAGAAGCCTGTTCAAGCTATGTGCATAGGGGCGGTGTTCGATCCTGGAGATGACCCCGGTCGTCGTACTGAGAGTGTCGCCGCCTTCGGGAAAGCCGTAGACGATGACCTTATCCATGACCTGGGGAAGATCGGCCAGTTCCAGGTCTTCGACGTCGCTGAAAAACAAGGGCTCCTCGACCGTCAAGAGCGCCAGGTCGGCCTCGTGGGAGATGAATTGGACCCGCGCATTGAATTTGTCGGGGTGTCCGTTGAGCTGAACCTGAATAAACGTGTGGTCACTGACGACATGCGCATTGGTGAGGATCCTGTTTTTGGAGATGACACAGCCGGAACCGTGCCCCCGCTTGGGGCCGCGGCGGTTCCACGGGTTGTCGTAGTCCGGGCTGTTGCTGACACAAAATATTTTAACGATCGAGTCGCGAATATCGCCGACGGCACCGGCCGTATCGGCGACGAGCAGAACGAGGGAAAAAACCAGCATGATCATTTTCATCTTTAAGTCCTCACATACACGACCATCTGGAAACTCCGGCCGGGGTGAGACAAGACAGCCGGGGCCCTGACCGCAGCTACCCGGCTGTCACCGATTGCTTCCCTGGCAACCCGGCCGCCTGTCGCAAGGCCCGTGGCTTTCCGTCCCCGCCTTGCGGCAGGGTTGGCTTTTTCTGGGGTAAACACCTTTTCTTATTGCTTTGGGTTTATTATAGCAGAACCGGCCGCAGGTGTCCATGCCGATCATGGCGTCGTCCGGCTGTGGTGTATGATCTTGTGGGGGAGTAACGACGATGGAAGATTAAAAAGGAGTAAAAAAACGCCGCGAGAAGGCCCGCAGACGACATTCCCGAAAAATATAGACTTCAAGATAACGGTTTTGAATTGGTTGCCCCCGCCGCGACCCGCGCCCCGGCCTTGAGCGCCTTGAGGGAAGACTGCAACTGGTCCGCTTTGGCTGCAAGCCTATCTTCCAGCAGGGCGGCGACATCCTCCAGGCGGCAGTAGAATGCGCCGGGGCCGAAGGCTCCGTGCTGCAAGCCGGAAAGCGTGTAACCCAGCATGATGAGGTTCAGGGTCCAGGAATTTTCAAGCGTGCGGGCCAGCCGGCCGGCATCGAGGTAAAACTGCCGCGCCGGCGCCGCCGGCGGCGTCGGACCGTTTACGGCGGCCCAGCCTCCCGGCCTGAGATAACCGCCGTGCTGGGCCAGGTTTTCGGCCTTGAGGGCGATAAGGCCGTCGGCCCGGCCGGGGTTGATCAGCGGGCTGGCAAACTCGCCCACCTTGAGATGCGAAATCACCGTGCCGCCCCGCTGGGCCATGCCGTGGGTTTCGGAAGTAAAAACCGGCAAGCCTTTTTCGATGGCGGCCTCGGCCAGCAGGCGGGTGATGAACAGCACCCCCTGTCCGCCGACGCCGCTGATGACGATCTGGCAGCGCATGTCCTCCGGCATGAGGTCCTCCCAATTAGCACTATTTTCGGTCATTGTTAAAAACCGTGCGCTTAAAACATAAACCCTAAATCTTTTTATCAATCGCCCCGTTGGGGCAGATGGCCAGACACACCCCGCAGCCGTTGCAAACCAGGGGGTCAACCGCCGTGCGCCGGCCATCGTCTTCGGCGATCAGGGCCGGGCATTCGAAATGTTGCAGGCAGTAACCGCACCCGTCGCAATCCTCGGTCACCGTGACCTCTATCGGGTCGGCGGCCTTGCCCTGGCGGGCCAAATCGATGATGCAGGGATGGCGGGCGATGACCACGGCCGGTCCCCGGTCGCGGCTGAAGGCCACCGCTGCTTTAAGAATCGAGATCAGCCCTTTGGTGTCGTAAGGGTCTGCTACTTCGAGGAACTTTACCCCGCAGCCCTTCACCAGCGCTTCCAAGTTTACTTCCACCAGGGGCTCGTCCGTCGCGCCCCTGCCCGTGGCCGGCGTGGGCTGGCTGCCGGTCATGGCGGTAGTGCGGTTATCCAGGATCACCAGCACGAAGCGCACGTTCTGGTTCACCGCATCGATCAGGGCCGGCACGCCGGCGTGAAAGAAGGTGGAGTCACCGATGGTGGCCACGATATCGGGCCGTTTCTTCTCGTGTTTGTAGGCGTGGTAGAACCCGGCGGCCTGGCTGATGGCCGCCCCCATGCACAGGACGGTATCCACGGCCTTGAGGTTCAGCCCCAAGGTGTAGCAGCCGATGTCGCTGGGGTAGATCCCCCGCGGCGCCGCTTTCTTGATTGCAAAAAAGCTGGCGCGGTGCGGGCATCCCGCACACAGGGTCGGCCGACGGCCGGGAGCGCTTGTCAGTTCGGGTAGCTGCAGCGCCGTGCCGGTAAAAGCGGCCAGCAGCGCCGCGATCTTTTCGGGCAGAAGTTCACCCACCCGCGGCACCACGCCGTTTAATTTTCCCCTGACGCGGCGGCGGTCGGCCAGCTGCATTTCGATGACGGCGCTGGTTTCTTCCAGGATCAGCACCTCCTCGTAGGCATCCGACAACCGGCGGATGAAATCGGCGTGCAACGGAAACGGCTGCAGCACCTGGTAAAACGGCAGGCTGTCCCACAAATCGAGGTCGGTCAAGGTTTCGGCCGTGTAGGCGGCGGCCACGCCGCTGGAGACCACGGCGCGCCGGCCTCCGGCCTGCGGGTTGCGCAAAACAGGGGCGGTAGCCGGGTGCTGCGCGATGCGCGCCAGCTTGTCTTCCAGTTCCAGATGCAGCTGATAGCGAAATTTGGGTGTCGCCGCCCAGCGCGGGGGATCTTTCTTGAAATCCGGTCTGGTTTCCAGCACAACGATGGTGCCGGGCAGCACGTCCTGGCGCGAATGGCAGACGCGGGTGGTGGGGCGCAGCATCACCGGGCTTTTAAAAGCCTCGGACAGGGCGTAGGCCAGACCGACCATCTCCTTGGCCTGGCGCGGGGAGTCGGGGTCCAGGACGGGGACTTTGGCCATCAGGGCCATCATGCGGCTGTCCTGTTCCGTCTGGGAAGAGTGCGGACCGGGGTCGTCGGCGCTGATGATCACGAAACCGCCCGCCGTTCCCATGTAGGCCGCGCTCATCAGAGGGTCCGAGGCCACGTTCAACCCCACCTGCTTCATGCTGACGGCCGTGCGCAATCCGGCCATGCAGCCGGCGTAAGCGATTTCAAAGGCCACCTTTTCGTTCACCGCCCACTGGCTGTGCATCTTCAGGTCGTGTCGCTTCTGGTAGGTGGCCACCGCGGAAAGAATTTCCGAGGCGGGCGTGCCCGGATAGGACGTCGCCATGTGGCAGCCGTTTTCGATCAACCCGCGGGCAATGGCCTCGTTGCCCATCAAAAGTTCTTTTCCATCCGCCGGTGTCATGTGCTCCTCGAATCTGTACCGCGGTGTACGCGATCGATACCCAATCCCTATCATCTTCAATATACGGGATCCAGGTCAATGCCCCGCTGCTTTTACACGCAAATGAACCACTTGTCGAGGCTCAGGTGAAAGAGCGCCTCTGGTTTATGAAAATAGACTGGCAGCGCGCGAGGGCGAAAAATTTTTCGCCCCTACAGTAATCAATATCGACATCGGGCTGCCCCGGCCCAAGATTCCGCAAGCTGCGGTGAGACGGCCAGCCGCTTTTCGCATTTTTTTTCCGGGCTCCAACACATTAGTTTCGGATCTCATCATGACCCCGTCATCGAGCGTCAGCTCCATACCTGTATCATGGCGTAACTGGCTAACGGCCCAACGGGCCAAACGGGCCAACGAACTAACGGGCCCAACGGCCCCACCCCTATCGCCCCGCTTTTCGGCCCTTGACCTGCGCGCACAGCTGACATAGGGTGAGCCTCGTTTTTTACCGACTTCGACCTCATTTTGCACTTGCCAGGGTTTTCGGGTCGTCGTCGCCGGATGAAAGAGTTCGGAGGAAAGTCGTGACCGCTTTTCAGGACCTGCTGCAATACCTTTTTGCGGGAATCACCAGCGGCGCCATTTATGCCCTGATCGCCCTTGGATTTTGCGTCGTGCACAACACCATCGGCATCGTCAACTTCGCCCAGGTCGATTTCGTCTCCCTGGGCGGGATGTTTCTTTTCAGCGGCCTGTTCTGGAGTGGCCTGCCGATGGCAATCGCCTTGCCCGGCGCCGTGGCGGCGGTCGTGGTGGTGGGCCTCCTGGTGGAACGCCTGGGAATCCGGCCGTCGCGTTCGCAAAACCACCTGGT
>JBAPWQ010000222.1:0-7083 GCA_049283795.1 Desulfobacterales bacterium
GTGGCAAAATACTTGGCAATCGAGCCCTCGACCTGCAAATCTTTCTCGCCGGCATCCAGCCGGTCGGCAATCTCCTCGATGAAGGCGCCGGCGGCTTCGAGCCGAACGGCATGCGGTACGATCAGCTTGTGGGTGTAGCCTTGCTTTTCGGACAGCAGCGAGCCGCTGACGAACCGTTCCCGGGCGTAGGGGACCGCAATTTCCAGCGCCGCCTGGCCGGCCCCCAGGCCCATGGCCGCCACCATCAGGCGCGTGTAGCCGAAGACCTGATTGGCCTGCTTGAAGCCCTTGCCCGGAACGCCGCCGATCAGGTTTTCGATCGGGACGAAGACGTCCGTAAAGGAGAGCTGGGAGGTTTGGGAGGCGCGGATGCCGTGCTTTTCCTCACTGCGGCCCGCCACGAAACCCGCGGACCCCTTTTCGACCACGAAAAAGGAAGGGCCTTCGGGAGTTTTGGCCAGCAGGGTGATAAAATCCGCTGCGCCACCGGTGGAAATGAACTGTTTGGTCCCGGTGATCGTGTAGCCGATGACCCGGCCGTCGTCGCCGGTGACCGGCTCGGCCTTGGTCTTGATGCTGGCGACGTCGCTGCCGGCGTCCGCTTCCGTCACGGCGTAAGCCACCAGCACCTTGCCTTCTGCGATGGCACCGAGCCATTTGCGTTTTTGTTCGGCGGTGCCGCCGACCATCAGCGGATCGGCGCCCAGTTGAATCGCGAAAAAGGCGGTCGTGACCCCGAGACAGATTTTGGACATGTCGCGGGTGAGGATATAGCTGTCCATGGCCCCGCCGCCCATGCCGCCGTACTTTTCCGGGATCATCAGCAGCTGAAGGCCGATTTCCGGACCCAGCATCTCCCGGATCGTCTCTTCCGGGAAAACCTCGTTTTTATCCCAGGCGAGGATCTTGTCTTTAGCGAGCAGTCGCTGACCGAGCTGCGCGACCGTGTCCAGCACCATCCGGCGCATTTCGGGGTCCAGGCCGCGGCGCATCTGACCCGCAGCGGGAACGGATTCCACCATGATGACGTCCTTTAAAATAAAGATTATTCTTCGGTTTCGACGACGGTGCGACCCTTGTAGTTTCCGCAGCTCGGGCAGACGTGATGCGGCAGGGCGGCTTCACCGCATTCGGGGCAGGTGGACACATTGGGTGCGGTCGCTTTTTTGTGCGTCCGCCGTTTGTCGCGCATTGACTTAGAAATTTTTCGTTTTGGCAGGGCCATGAGCAATCTCCTAAGATTCTGAAATTATTATAATAATATTTGGTTCACTTCTTGTAGTGCGGAATTTTTCTAAGTAATTCAAAACGAGGCGATTGTCAAGGCTTTTTGTTGCCCTTTTCGCGCGCTTGTGATCTTACAGGCGATATGCTACAAGGCTATCGCGCCCGGGCCTCGAAATATTCTGGTAATGACTGTAATTATTATATTAATTGAAGAAGGGCGCCGCACCGGCGGTCGGGCGGGCGGATGACGGCCGGGGTCGCCGGTCCCGACGGCGGTAAATCCAGGGCGCCGCGGGCATGATCTTAATGACTCATCGTCCGATCGTGTGCAGCATAGCAAAATCGATATCTTTTATCAATGCAAATCAGCCCTTTATGATAAATGGAAATAGTCTTATGAATACTATGTCAGACAACCGGATCGTGACCCGTTTTCCGCCCAGTCCGACCGGGTACCTGCATGTCGGCGGCGCCCGTACGGCTCTTTTCAATTGGCTTTACGCCCGCGGCCGCGGCGGCCGGTTCGTGCTGCGGATCGAGGACACGGACGCCAAGCGTTCGACCCAGGCCAGCACGGATGCCATCTTCGAGGCGCTCGACTGGCTGGGTCTCGAGTGGGACGACGGGCCCTATTTTCAGTCGCAGCGCTTCGAGATCTACCGTGAATACATTCAGCGGCTTGTGGAAACCGGCCAGGCCTACTGCTGCACCTGTTCGGCCGAAAGGCTCGAGACCATGCGGCGCGAGGCCATGGCGGTCGGCGGCAAGCCCAAATATGACGGGACCTGCCGGGACAAAGGCCTCCAGCAGACGGCCGGGGCCGTCGTGCGGTTCAGGGCGCCGCTGTCCGGTGCCACGGTGGTCGAAGACGTCGTCAAGGGCAACATCGCGTTCCAGAACGCCGAGTTGGACGATTTCATCATCGCCCGCGGCGACGGCAGCCCCACCTACAATTTCGTGGTGGTCGTGGACGACATCACGATGGGCATCAACACCATCATCCGCGGTGACGACCACGTCATGAACACCCCCAAGCAGATCCTGCTGTACCGGGCGCTGGACAGCCCGCTGCCGGTGTTTGCGCACGTGCCCATGGTGCTGGGGCCGGACCGCACGCGTCTGAGCAAGCGCCACGGGGCGATGTCGGTCACCGCCTACCGCGAAATGGGCTATCTGCCGGATGCCTTCATCAACTACCTGGCGCGGCTCGGGTGGTCCTGCGGCGACCAGGAGGTCTTTTCCCGCACGGAGCTGATCGAAAAGTTTTCGCTCGAAAACATCGGCCGGTCACCCGGCATCTTCGACCTGGAAAAACTCCTGGCGCTCAACGCCGCCCACATGCAGGCCGCCCGCCCGGCGGACCTCGTGGCGCCCCTCAAACCGTTTTTAAAGCCGCACGGCATCGCGATCGAACCGGGGCCTTTTATCGACAGCGCGATCCGCACCCTGCAGCCCCGCAGCAAGACCCTGGCCGACATGGCCCGCGACGCGCTCTTTTACCTGCAGGATACCGTCGAATACGAAGAGGCGGCCGCGCGGAAGTTTTTGAAGCCGGAAGCCGCCGGGCCGCTCGAGCTGCTGATGGCGGAATTGAAAAAACTGACGGATTTCGACGAGGCCGGCCTGCAGAGCGCCTTTCAGGCCGTCATGGACAAAACCGGTCTCAAGCTGGGAAAAATCGCCCAGCCCGTGCGGGTGGCCCTCACCGGCCGCACCGCCAGCCCTGGCATTTTCGAGATTACCGAAATCATCGGCAAGGACAGGGTGCTGCAGCGGCTTCAGGCGGCGGTGGATTACATCCATGACCTGGAAAAATAGGTTGACTTGAAAAGTCAATTTTTGTAATTAAAATTGAAATTCCACTGAGGGATCGTCTAGCGGCAGGACGACGGGTTCTGGCCCCGTTAACCTAGGTTCGAATCCTAGTCCCTCAGCCAATCGCAAAAAAGACGGCCGCGGGCTTTTCAGCTTGGCGGCCATCTTTGTTTGGGCTCTCCGCCAGTTGCATCCACCGATGTATATACAACCCTTCATGAGGCATGAAACATGGCACTCAGCATTAGAAACGCAAAAGCCGAAAAGCTGGAGCGCGAACTCGCGGCGGAATGCGGGGAATCGATCACCCAGGCGATTACCAATGCCCTCAAGGAAAGACTGGAGCGTCTCCGCGGTCGCTTTGCCACTACAGATATGGTTGACGATATATTAAGGATTTCAAAACGGTGCAGCGAGCTTCCCGATCGAGACCGGCGATCGGCCGAAGAAATCCTGGGATATGATGCCGTGGGAGTTCCATCATAATGGTGGTAGACACATCTGCGGTGATGGCCATTCTCCTGGGTGAAGCGGAAGCAGAGGCTTTTGCCAGGGAACTCGCACGTGATTCAAAAAAAATGATCAGTGCCTTCAATGCCCTGGAAAGCGCCATCGTCATCGAGGCCAGGAAGGGGGAAGCCGGCGGACGCGAACTCGACTTGCTTCTGCATCATGCACGGATTGAAACCATTCCTTTTAACCCGGAGCAAGCGGCGTTGGGCCTCGCGGCTTGGCGAAAATACGGCAAGGCAAACCATCCTGCGGACTGAATATTGGGGATTGTTGCGCCTATGCATTGGCAAAATACTCCGGCGAACCGCTGCTTTTTAAAGGTGAAGATTTCAGCCGCACAGATATTCCACCAGTAATTGACACGACCAAGGAAAAGGGTCAAGTTTTTGAGTCTTGATGTAGCTTTACTGTGAACACTGTCAACGTATGTCCTTCAAGATAACCCCGTATTTGCGCACCGATTCCTGTTAAGTTCGGGCCTGTTGTACGTTTCAGGTTTAAGAAGGAGGACACCATGCGCAATCATCATCTTTTCGTTGGCATCCTGTGCGTCGTCCTGATGGCCTGCGGGGGCGGCGGAGGCAGCGGAGGTAGTGGTGACATCGTGGGTGACGGTGGTGGTGGCGACGGCGGCGGCACGCCACCTCCGCCTGTTTCGGACGCGGCATCGACCGTGCTGGCTCACAATGACCTCGGCATGCACTGCATGGATCGGGAGTTTTCGGTGTTCTCGATTCTGCCGCCGTTTAACGTGGTCCATTCCCAGGTCGTGCTGCGCGATGCCGCGGGCAAGCCCTATTTGGCGAACGATGTCGCGGTTGAAGTCTCTTACGCTTCCGCAGCCGATCCCGCCGGATCGATTAACACCTCCAGCATCGGCAAAACCGATTTCTGGCAGCATGCCGACGGCCTGTTCGGTGTCGGCCTGGCACCGGGAGAAGGCTTGACCGGTCTTTACATGCCGGCCGACAACCCGCTGAACCGCGGCCCGCAACCCATGGAGTATGGTGTCGCCAATGGGTGGTTTTCGGCCGAAGGCATACCGATTACGCCGGTGGACGACAGTCAATCCACCAACCCTTACCCCCTTCTTCGCATCGCCGCTCACGATAAAACCACCGCGGGCGCTATCGGCAGTCTCGACGTGGTGGTGCCGGTGGCCACCGAGACCGACTGCCGCAATTGTCATCGCTCCGGGGGCATCGCCGCCGCCGATGCCGGCCTGCAATGGGCGACGGATGCGGACCTCGAGATTCAAAGCAAGAAGAATGTCCTCATTCTCCATGATCACGAACAGGCGACGAACCTGCAGAATTCCCAGCCGGTCCTCTGCGCCCGGTGTCACTATTCACCGGCCCTCGATCTGGCGGCCACCGGCCCCGCCGGCGAGCAGTTTGGCAACCCTCTTTTCAGCGAAGTGATGCACAAGTACCATGGCGAACTGGCCGTGTTCCAGGCGGCCGCAACCGTTGGCGACGCGTGCTACCAGTGCCACCCGGGCACCGTCACCCAGTGTCAGCGCGGGGCTATGGCCACCGGCGCTATGGACTGTTTCGACTGCCACGGCGACATGCCGGCGGTCGGCGGCGCGATCCCGCTGCTCGCCGGCGGCAGCATCGACGGCACCAACGACGGGGGGGGCCGGCGACCCTGGAAAGACCTGCCGCGCTGCCAGTCCTGCCACACGGGCGACGCCGTTTCCTATCTCACCGGCGCCAACCTGGTCTCGGACGCCGACTGGCCATTTCGCCTGCGGCAGGCCTATCGGACCGGCGACGGCTCCGCCTCGCCCCTGCTGGCCACCAACGAGCGCTTTGCGGAAAACACCGACACGCTCTATCGCTTCAGCAAGGGCCACGGCGGCCTGGCCTGCGAGGCCTGCCACGGCAGCACGCACGCCATCTGGCCCAACGCCGACCCGGCCGCCAACGACAACATCGCCGCCGTTCAGCTGCAGGGACATTCCGGCACGATCATCGAGTGCGGCACCTGTCATGGCCCGGGCAGCCTGGATTTGACCACCGCCGGCCCGCACGGGCTGCACAATGTCGCCGATGCCCGCTGGGTGGATGGAAACCACGGCGATTTCTACGAGCGCGACCCGGCCGGCTGCAGGGCCTGCCACGGCGATACATTAATGGGCACGCCACTATCAAAGACAGCGGCGGCACGCAGTTACACAGTTGAGGATAAGGCCGTGTCGCATGCAAAGGGAGATCTCGTCAGCTGCAACCGCTGCCACGAAATGCCGGGCACGTGATGACAAGATGAGCTGATTCAGCCTTTTTGAAAGGCCCGTCAAAAATCCGTGCGGTGGCGCTACCGAGGAGTGGGAATTCTATGCGCATCCCATGCACGTCCACGAGGTAGTATTCGAAGTCTTACACCGGGAGGGACTTGAACTGGACGACGATGATGAAGTCATAGAACCGATCCGGCTCAACGGCATCATAATCCCGCCCGAACCCTGGGAGACTGGTGTCAAGGACACCGTCATCGCCTGTCCGGGTACGGTCACCCGCATCAAGGCCCGGTTCGACAATCCGGGCCAATTCACCTGGCACTGCCACATCGTGGAGCACGAGGACAACGAAGTGATGCGGCCTTATCGCGTCGGACCGCTGCAGCCCTGCAGTCCGGACGATCCCGAATGTACGGCATGAACCTGAAGTACTCCTGGTGGCATACGACCCGCCCCAGGAGCGTGACGTATGACGTCGTTTGCCTGATCGTAAAGCCGACCATGAAATACCCGCATCGGACCTGCCCCGGCTTTTAGCTTTATGCTGTTAGCTTTCAAATCGAGCCGGAAGGTTTTCTGCCACACTTGCCATACCCGTTTGGAAATCACCCGCCAGGTCTTATTCGCGCGCATCATTGCAAATGACCGCATCGACCTCGATCTCGACCAGCCACTCCGGCTCGATGAAGCCCGTCACCTGAACGATGGTGCTCGCCGGCCGGATATTCTTGAAGAATTCGCCGTGCACGCGGGCCGCCGCCTCCCAATCTTGAATGCGTTTAAGCATGATCCGGGTCCGCACGACATCTTTCAGACCGGCTCCGGCCTTTTCAAGGGCGATCCGGATGATTTCGAAACACCGCTGGGTCTGGCCGGCCGCATCGCCCGGGGCTGCGGTCATGCCGTCTTCACCGATAGGCGCCGTACCACCCACGAAAACAAAATTACCGACCTTTACCGCCCTCGAAAAACCCACCAACGGCTCGTACGGGCTGCCACTGGAGATAAGTTGACGCTTCATTGCTTTAACCTCCTGGAGTGTTGATCTATCGGTAAGACTTTAACACGATTTGGAATTTTTAACTCGACTGATTGATTGTTGGATCTGTTAAATTTTCAATACATAAGGATGGAATTTTGCCTTTATCTTATGATGGTTACGTGATTGCTGGGAGTACAAAAAAACTTGACGGAACGGTCCTGATGTGTATTATATGTGTATATATGACTGGTAGGAGGAATTATTGTGCGCACCAACATCGATATTGACGATTCCGTGTTGAACG
>JBAPWQ010000223.1:0-3295 GCA_049283795.1 Desulfobacterales bacterium
GCCTGAGGGTCTGGTTTTACGAGCGGATCGAGCCGCTCGCCCCGGCCCGTCTGATGCGCTTTCGCAGCGGGGATATTCTCAACCGCATCGTGGCCGACATCGACGCCCTGGACACTCTGTACCTGCGGGTTTTGTCCCCGACCGCGGTGGCCGCGGTCCTGATCGCGAGTCTGACGGCTTTCCTCAACTTTTTCGATTCGGTCATCGCCCTGACGACCCTGGGATGCCTTGTTATCGCCGGGTTTATCCTTCCGGCGGCAACCGGTGTGGCCGGTGCCGCGGCCGGGCGGCGGCTGTCCCGCCTGGAGACACTCCTGCGCGTCCAGTTCGTCGAGGACCTCCAGGGTTTGCCGGAGCTGCTGATTTTCAACCGCGACCGGGAGTATCGACGCCGAATCGAGCAGGACAACACTGCGCTGCTGGCCGTGCAGCGGCGCATGAGCCACCTGCGCGGGGCCTCTTTCGCCGGGATTACCCTCACCTCGGGTTCAGCAGTTCTCCTGGCACTTTATCGCGGCACGGCCCTGGTCAACGGCGGCCTGCTTTACGGGGCCGAACTGGCCATGATCTGCCTGGCGATCATGGCCGCGTTCGAGGCCCTGATGCCGCTGCCCGCGGCCTACCAAACCCTCGGCCGCACGCGGCAGGCCGCCCGTCAACTGTTGAATGTGGTCGAGGCCGATATTCCGGTGAGGTTTCCGGAAAATTCCCGGGCGGCTTTACGCTGCTGCGACGTAATCTTCGAGCACGTGAGCTTTGGCTACGACAATGACGCCGCCGCCGTGCTCCATGATGTCAACTTTCATTTGCCGGCCGGAAAACGTTTTGCCGTTCTGGGGCCCACCGGGGCCGGCAAATCCACCGTGGCGCACCTGATGGTCCGATTCTGGGACCCGCAGGCCGGCAGCGTGCAGATCGGCGGAGAAGATCTGCGCGGCTTCAGCGAGAGCGACCTGCGGCAAACGGTCACCCTCGTTTCCCAGCAGGCCCACATATTCAACGCCAGTGTGCGCGACAACCTGCTGATAGCCCGGCCCGGGGCCGCGACAGACGAGTTGTGGGAGGCGCTGGCGGCCGTTCGACTGGCCGATTTCGTCAGTTCCCTGCCGCAGGGCATCGACACCTGGATCGGGGAGTCCGGACGGCTGGTGTCCGGCGGCCAGGCGCGGCGACTGGCCCTGGCGCGGGCGTTCTTACGGGATGCCCCGATCTGGGTGCTGGACGAACCGACCGAAGGGCTCGACCGGGTGACGGAGCATCTCATCATGCAGACCCTCTTCGAGGTCACCCGCGCTAAAACCGTTTTGGTCATCACCCACCGGCTCGTGGGCCTGGAACGGTTGGACGGCATCTTGATCATGGAAAACGGCCGCATCGTCGAGCAGGGGCGGCACGAAGAACTGCTGCGGGGGCCAACGCGCTATGCAAGCCTTCGGGCAGCTATCGACGCGTGAGGCGAGGGATACATCGTCAGGCGATGGGGTGATTCGGTACGAAAACGACTGTAGGTTGCGAACAAGAAAGACCTCTTGGCCCCGAACAGGCGGTTTGCAGGAGGCGGCCGGAATTCGCCGCGGACAAACTCTATCAAAACCGCAAGGGCACGGCGCGCCGTGCCCTTGCAATAAAGACAACAGGGGAAGGCCATGCAAGAAAAACTGCAGCAGATCAAGATGATTCTGATGGACGTGGACGGCGTGCTGACCGGCGGGGAGATTATTTACTCATCGAGCGGAGATGAGCTGAAGATCTTCAACATCCGCGACGGGATGGGGATTGCGCTGGCGCGCATGGCCGGCCTGAAAACCGGCATCATAACGGGCCGCAAGTCGGAAATGGTCCGGCGGCGGGCAGAAGAATTGAAGATCGATGTGGTGGTCCAGGGGCAGGCCCGTAAGCTGGCGGCCTATGAAGACATCAAGTCGCGGTACACCCTGGCCGATGCCGACATCGCTTTTATCGGCGATGACCTGCCGGACCTGTGTATCCTGAAACGTGCGGGTTTCGGCGCGGCCGTGGCCGACGCGAGCGAAACGGTCAAGCGCGCCGGCGACTACGTGACCACAGCCGCGGGCGGCCGCGGGGCCGTGCGCGAGGTGATCGAGGTGATCCTTAGCGGCCAGGGCAAACTGGAGCCGTTGGAGAGGCGGTTCCAAGAATGAAACTGGGGGTTGGAAACTCGAAACTGGAAACTTAATGTTCAAAACCCATACGACGCAACCCAAAACACTAACCACCACACACTAAACACGCTAAAAACCCGTACCCCGTAACTCGCAACTCGACACACCAAACACTATAACAGACTCAGTCCTCGAAAAGTTCCGTGCTGATATAGCGCTCGCCGGTGCTGGCCAGGATGGTGACGATCGTCTTGCCGCGGGCTTCCGGCCGCCGGGCGACTTCCAGGGCGGCCCACATGGCGGCCCCCGACGAAATGCCGCACAGGATGCCTTCGGTGCGGGCCAGAAGCCGGGCGGTTTCAAACGCGTCTTCGTTTGTCACCTGAACGACCTCGTCGAGCAGCGACCGGTCCAGAACCTGCGGGATGAAGCCGGCGCCGATGCCTTGGATCTTGTGGGGCCCTTTCTGTCCCCCGGAAAGCACCGGTGAGCCGGTCGGTTCGACGGCCACCGTCTTGAAAGAGCGCTTGCGCGGCTTGAGGGCCTGCGAGATGCCGGTAATCGTGCCACCCGTGCCCACGCCGGCCACCAGAAAATCCACCCCGCCCTCGGTGGCGTGCCAGATTTCCTCGGCCGTTGTTTCTCGATGGATGCGCGGGTTGGCCGGATTGGCGAACTGGTTCGGCATGTAGGCCTCCTTTTCCGCCGCCACGATTTCCTCTGCTTTCGCGATGGCGCCCTTCATGCCGTCGGCGCCCGGGGTGAGCACCAGCTGCGCGCCGAGGTGTTTGAGAAGTTTCCGCCGCTCGATGCTCATGGTGTCGGGCATGGTGAGGCACAGGCGGTAGTTTCGGGCGGCACACACGAAGGCCAGCGCGATCCCGGTGTTGCCGCTGGTCGGCTCGACGACGAGGGTGCGGGGTGTGATCAGCCCTTGTGTTTCGGCGGCCGCCATCATCGCCACCGCAATCCGGTCTTTTACGCTGCCGAGGGGGTTGAAGAATTCCAGTTTGGCGAAGATGGTCGCCTCCAGGCCTTCGGCCAGCCGGTTCAAACGCACCAGCGGGGTGGAACCGACCGTAGCACCGATATTTGTGAAATAGCGCATGAGAAGATCCTGATGTTAGTGTTTGGTATTTAGTGTTTGGTGTTTAGTGCTTGGTGTTTAGTGT
>JBAPWQ010000224.1:0-3755 GCA_049283795.1 Desulfobacterales bacterium
CATAATATGTAAATTCATGCAAAATATTCGAAAGCAAAAATGAGAGGAAACCGCCATGCCATTGGTTAAGGTCATCCGAAACGGTCAAATCACCATCCCCAAAGGGCTACGGGCGACTTTGGGCATCCGGGAAGGGGATTTTTTGGAAATCAAATTAAGGGGACGCCAGATGGTGGTGATCCCCAAAGTGGCAATTGACAAGGAGCTGTCCCGAGAAAAGTTTTTTCGGGTGGTGGATGAAATCAGAGCTTCGGTAAAGGATGCCGATCCCGAGGAAATTACAAAAGAAATTGACGAGGCGGTGCAAACGGCAAGAAAGCCGGTCGCTAAAAAAATTAAGGCCCGCGCAAAAAAATGATAAAAGTCGTGCTGGGCGCAAATGTTTTTGTCAGTGCGCTGTTGGCGGCCGGATCGAATGCTGCGACCATCCTTGATTTGGTGCGAACAAGAAAGATAGAACTGTTGGTATCAGACGGCATTTTGTCGGAAGTGGCCAGGGTGCTGCAATACCCAAAGATCAAGAAACGACACGGGTTGACGGACGAAGAGCTTGCCGAGTTTCTTGAGGATTGCATCCGGTTTGCCACGGTAACTCAGGAAGCTTTGATGGTTGAAATCATCAAGGAGGATCCCGCCGATGACAAATATCTTGCCTGCGCGGTGGAAGGAGACGCGGATTTTATCGTTTCCGGTGATCATCACCTAACCGGCTTGGGGATGTTTCGGACAGTTCAGATTGTTAATCCGGCGGAATTTTTAAGGATCATCCGAGAAGATGGAAATGGCTGATTAGGTAACGGTCCCGGACTCTGGCTGCGCATGCAGCAAGCTTATGATTTATGGCATGCGGAGCAACGGATGAAAAACCAGTTGCCGAAAATTTTGCACTTGCATTAACAACCGCATAAAGGTTATGTATTATTAGGGTCAGACTGACTTAATCGCGGAAAACCCCTGAGCTGATATGCCGGATCCCTGTAATTCGCCTCGTTCGAGCTGAACTGCCGTAACAACAATTGCGCTGCCCTCCACCTGCCGGATTCTCCACCAGACCTCAATTTTAACTTGCGCCGCCTCATTTTATCGTCCTTGCATTGCACAGCACCATCAAACGAGAGGAGGCCAGCATGGAGAAACCCACCATCAACTACGAAACTCTGGTTCGCATCACCAAGGCGATCTCCACGATCAGGGATCCGGAAGAAATTGTCCTGATCACGGTGGAGGGCGTCACCCATGCCCTGAAGGTCAAGGGCTGCACCCTGTTTCTCTTCGATCAAAAGAGCAAGGAACTCAAATTGGCCGGCAGCTACGGGCTGAGTCCGGAATACCTGGACAAGGGGCCGGTCAGCTCGTTGCAATCGATCGCCGCGGCCCTCCAGGACGGGCAGCCGGTGGCCATCTTCGATGTCTCCGACGACCCGCGGATCCAATATCCCGAAGCCGCTGCGAAAGAGGGCATCGCCTCGATCCTGGCGGTGCCGATCCTCATCGGGGACAGGTTGTTCGGCAGCATGCGGGTTTACACCGCCGAACCGTGGGAGTTTACACTCAATGACGTGAATTTTGTTCAGGCCGTGGCTCAAGTCGTGGGCATGGCCATGGAGATGTGCCGGATCAACAAGGGGTTTAAAGACAGCATCGATATCTTGAAGACGATGCGCGACCCGAAGACGGTGGTGTACAAACGCCGAACGCCGTATGAAGGCGTCCCGAAGAGCTTCCGCCGGGAGGAGGCGGCCGAAACCAGTTCCTGATGCGAGAAAATAACGGGCAATTGGGTGAACGTGCACATTATTCGATTTTCCCTAAGAAGGTAAATCGAGTTTAATTTCCCACCTCAGGCAAAAAAGCTGAAGGCACTTTTCCAGCAGGTGCCTTTTTGCTTTTTTAGGAAACGTGGAAGGAATTATCGAGGAGTGGATTGAAACTGCCAACAGGCTCGGAAGGCCTGTGCCACAGCCAAAAGGCCTTCTCGCATATGCCTGATCGGTGAGGCGGCTGTGTAATGAATATTGACCTTTACCAGCCTTTGTGGCTAATCTGAGAGTACCAGGTAGCCTGGGAATGATGGAGCAAACCAAATACGAGGTCGGCATTTTTATGGAGATGTGCCGGTCAACAAGGATTTTTTTTGAAGAAAGGAAAACCATGAACCGGTATAAGATCCATCCGATCGTCATGGGGACCAAAGTTTTCGACAAGAGCATGATGACCTACCAGCATGGTTACGGCCAGTCCTACACCATTCCCATTTACAGCTGGTATTTAGAGGGTGGCGAAAAGAAGATTCTCGTGGACACCGGAGAAATGAGCCCGATTCAATCCGAAGACCGCGAGAGGGCCATCGGAGGGAAAATATACACGTTCGAGCAGGGACTGGCGCACCATAATCTGAAACCGGAAGACATCGATGTCGTCATTCACACTCACCTGCACAACGACCATTGTGAAAACGATTACAAGTGCGTGAACGCCGTTGTTTATGTGCACGCTTTGGAACTGGAGGCCATCCACAATCCCCACCCGCTCGATTTTCGCTATCTCGAGGACTATATCCTGGAAGTCGAAGAGAATGGCCAGCTCCAGACAGTGTCGGGCAACACGGAGATCCTTGACGGAATCCGGGTCCTCCACACCCCGGCCCACACGAAAGGCGGACTGTCCGTTGCTGTGGAGACTCCCGAAGGCAAGGCTATTATCAGCGGGTTCTGTGTGATCGATGAAAATTTCAATCCGCCGCGGGAAGTTCGGGCCATGGAGTTGGAGGTGATCCCGCCGGGTACATCCGTGAACACATACGAGGCTTACGACATTTTGATGGAGATCAAGCAGATGGCCGATATCCTGATACCTCTTCACGAACCGCGCTTCGCCGGCGGGGCGGTCATCGGTTGAGAGTCCGGCAGAGCCGCTTGAGTCAACGGGTTCACTGGTCGTTTCTAAATTCCGTGAAAGGAGGCCACCAATGGAAAATATGCAGGCAAGATTTCAGCACTGCGATCGACGCTTTTTTCCGTACATCGAAAAAGTTCTCAGTCGGTTGCCCGAAAAGATCGCATCCGGGCTTTTTGGAAACCCCTCTTTTCAGATTATTGCCAGTGATGATTTTCACGACGCTTGTGTTTTAAGCCGTAAATTTAGCCCTCCCGTGCAGAACCTGGTTTATCTGAACACCAAGATTCTCATGGAATCCGAGCACATGGTCTTTCTGGCGATCGCCTCGCAGGTTGCCTTTTTCGTGGCCGGAAAAGATCGAAAGGACGTGTCGAGCCGGGCAGCCGAGGATCTGCTGAAACACTGGGGCTTCACCGAAGAACTCGATGCCGTCCGCTATGATCAGACGGTCGCGCAAACGAAAAGTTATCGCCTCGGTTACAACTGGGCCAGGCATCAGGACAAGAAATATCTGCTGACCCATTTCGGCCTCTACCGTGAATCTTGGGGCGCCGGTGGCTGGAGAAAACCAGCGGGGGAAAAACGGGCTGCGGCGCCCGACCTTCCCGAGACAGCCCTACCGGTTCTTGAAGAAATCATGAAAACCGCGGCTCACGGAGCTGGGGAGGCCAGGCCTCGGACGGAAACCGGAGCTGCCGAACCCAAAGAGTCGATGTTGGCCGGCATCATGCGGGCATTACAGGAAATGGAGTGGCTTGAACACTACAGCCCGCAGGCTTGTGACATTCGCTCGTTATGATGTTTTAATTGTGGCTTTGGGATAATCTTGACCTCTGGTGGTTCGGATGCCCCCAATA
>JBAPWQ010000225.1:0-2089 GCA_049283795.1 Desulfobacterales bacterium
AGTGGTCCTTGGGCCCCATCGCCGTAATTTCGATGGCCGGGGTGTTGTGCCACTTGCCGAAGGCGGAGGTGTGGTAGCCGTACTCCTTGAGCACTTCGGCGACGGTCGCCGCGGTCTTGGGAATCACGCCGGTGTAGCCGTCGAAGGCCACGGCGCGCTCGGCGATGGTGCCCGAACCGACCCGCGTGTGGTTGCGGCCGGTCAACAGGGCCGCGCGCGTCGGCGAGCAGATCGAGGTGGTGTGGAAGGCGTTGTAGCGGATGCCTTCAGTGGCCAGCCTGAAAAGCGCGGGCGTGCGGACCTCGCCCCCGAAGGTTTCGGAAATGCCGAAGCCCACATCGTCGAGCATGACGATCAGGATGTTGGGCGCTTCTTGCGGCAGGCGCTGCGGCGTTTCGGGCCACTTCATGATGGAGTCCTGCAGGCGCGGCTTGGCCACGCCCGCCATGGGCGTGGGCGGAAAGGGCAGGACCGAGCCGTCATCGGCGGCCGCTGAAAGTTCGGCCCGGTAAAAAAACACGCCCAGAACCAGGATGACAGACAGGACGAAAAAAGCCGTGGACAGTGTCCCGCGCCGGCCGTATCGCCAGGTGAGGAAATGTTCAGGGGTCATGGGATCTCTCCTGTTTCTGATAGAGTCGTTTTCTTCGGCCTTCCTGTATCCGCTGTAAAGGCCTTCGAACCAAAACACCCTCTCGGCATTTGGATGGACTCTGATTAAATGGGGAAAAGGAACTTCAGCGTGAAATTGACGGTCCATTTGGGCGCCACCTCGTCATCGTCGAAATTGTACTCGTAGGCACCTGAAAACTGAACCGGCAGCTTGCCGAACTTGACCAGCTTGGCCAGCTTGACCCCCAGCGGCAGGGCGGTCCAGTCGTCCTTTTCCCAGTCGTAGGTGATGTTCGTTTCCGATGTGCCGATGGACCACTTGTCGGGCAGGGAGTAACTGACGATCGGCTGCAGGATACTGACATTGACATCCCGACGGTCGTCTTGCCCGGCGAAGGAGAAGAGATTCTGGTTGAAAGCACCCCACAGCAGTTTTTTGCTGCGCGCCGCAAACCCGATGGCCGGACCGATGGCCCATTTCTCCGCGCCCAGTTCGTCCTCGGTGGCCGTGGGAAACAGCATCACCGGCCCGACGCCCCAGCGGCCCCAGGGCTGGTCGAAGACAATCAGATCGAACAGGGCCAGGTCGCCCAGCCCGCTCTCCCCCGACGGGCTGCTGGTGACGATGGGCAGCGTCCCCCGGGCGATGTGGCTCAGGGGCCCTGTTTCGAAAGGCACCGCCGAGCGCAGGAGAATGGCATTGCCGCTTTCGTCATCCAGGTTGTGGTAGTCGCCGGTGTAGACGTTCTGGATCTGGAAGTTCATCAGTGATGCCGTCGGGTCGTTGGCGGCCTGGTCCAGGGACTGGCCGCCTTCGGCCGCTTCCTCGGCCAGGGCGGTGACGGCCGTGAAAAGCAGGAGACAAACCAGCAAGACTGCCCGAAGCGATGGGTGTTTGATTTTCATGCAAGGTCTCTTTTCCGTCGAAGCGGAATCGCTTGTGCAGCATACAGAACCATCTGCCACCGTGCAATTCCTTGATTTCCTTGAACCTGCGAAAAATTGCACATTCCTGGATCGGAAAATTATCCGTGCCCCTGATGAAACCGCGGATGGGCACTATGTATTCTTTGCCATGTATTTATGGAAATGTGGGGGGTCAGTCCACCATTTTGACCGCCGGCGGCTTCCAGGTGCCCTTCTGCAGGCTGTCATCCGGCACGTACATGCGCAGGTTCAAGTAAAAGCCGCCCGCGGGCGCCGGCAGCCAGTTGGCTTTCTGTTTGCCCTCCCGCGGAGATTCATGTTGAAGATAAATGTCCAGCGACCCGTCGTCATTGGTGATCAGTCCCTGGGTGCGGTCACCGACGGTATAGCGCTTGATCGGGTTTTCGAACGCCACCCGTTCACCGGAAAATGCCAGATCCGGCGGCACCTGCCGATCCGATCGGCCGAATTGGCTCAGCGGGGTGAGTCGCAGCTCGTCCTGGATCGCCACGCATTCTTCAGGTCTTCGGGGCCGTCGACGCCGATCCGC
>JBAPWQ010000226.1:0-4553 GCA_049283795.1 Desulfobacterales bacterium
CTGCCGCCCCTGTGGAGCCTGGGCTATCACCAGAGCCGGTGGGGCTATCGGGGAGCGGCCGACCTGACCGGCCTGGCCGATCGCTTCGAACGCCACCGCTTCCCGGCCGACGGCCTCTTTCTGGACATCGACTACATGGACGGCTACCGGGTGTTCACCGTCGATGACCGCCATCTGCCGCATCCGGCCGAAACCGTTGCCGCATTGAAAAAAAGGGGGTTTCGGGTGGTGCCGATCCTCGACCCCGGCGTCAAACGCGAAGAAGGCTATGCGGTTTACGACAGCGGTCTGGCCGAAAACGTTTTTTGCCTGAACCCGGCCGGCACGGTATTTACCGGCATCGTCTGGCCGGGACTGGTGGCGTTTCCGGATTTCAGCCTGGCCGCGGCCAGGCGCTGGTGGGCCGGCTACGCGCGCCGCTTCTTCGACATCGGTTTCGAGGGGGCCTGGCTGGACATGAACGATCCCTCGACCGGATCGGTCGACTGCCGTGACATGCTCTTCGATTACGGACGCGCCGCGCACGACTGCTACCACAATTCCTACGCGCGGCTGATGGCCCGCGCGACACGGGCGGGATGGCTGGCGGCGCGGCCCGACCGGCGGCCTTTTTTACTTTCGCGTTCCGGCAGCACCGGATCGCAGAAATACTGCGCCCACTGGACCGGCGACAATTACTCCACCTACCGGCATCTTCGGCGCTCGATCGGAAAGTCGCTGAACCTGGCGCTGTCGGGAGTCCCGTTCAACGGCGCCGACGTGGGCGGCTTCGGCGGCGACTGTTCCGAGGCGCTTCTGATCGACTGGTTCAAGGCGGCCTTCCTGATGCCTTTCTTCCGCAACCACACCATGCACGGCAGCCGCGCCCAGGAGCCTTGGGCCTATTCGCGCGCCGCGCTCGGCACCATCCGCCGCTTCGTGCGCCTGCGCTACACCCTGCTGCCGTACCTGTACAATTTGTTTGTCGACCAGGAGGAAACGGGCGAGGCGATCCTGCGCCCGCTGTTCTACGATTTCGATGACCGGCCGTCGCTGCCGCTTGGATTCATCGACGATCAGTTCATGGTGGGGCCCGCGATCCTGCAGGCGCCTTTCGTCAGCGAAAAAGACTCCCGGCGGGAAGTCGTGCTGCCGAATGCCCGCTGGCTGCGGGCCGACACCGGCCGCTGGGTCGAAGGCGGACGGCGGCTGGTCGTTCGCCGGCAGCGCGACACGACCCCGCTTTTTTTTCGTGACGGCAGCCTGGTGCCCTTTCAGCCGGGCGAAAGGACCACCAACCATAAGGACCTGAACACCATCGCCCTGCTGTGCTGCCTGTCGCCCGGCTTCCGGGACACGGCGCGGCTGCGCTATCGGGCCGACGACGGCGTCAGCTTCGCCTATCGCCGCGGAGCGCGCACCACCATGGAGATTACGGCCCGCATAAATGGCCGGCGCCTCGAACTGTCGGTCGACACCCTGGCCGAAGGTTTCGGGCGCGTGGACATCGTGCCCTACACCGTCAATCGATTCGCGTCGGTCTATATCCAGATCGACGGCAAACGGGAGATCCTGCTCCCGGTAAAGGAGCACGTGCGACTGACCGGCAAGCCGTTCTTCTGGTATCGCTGGCGGGCGTATCGGTGATTGAAGGAGAAAGGAGAAGACGTTCACCGCGGAGGCGCTGAGATCGTAGAGTATAGGAGGGGAAACGCTGAAGGCTGGGAGGCTGGGTGGCGGGGAGGATGGGAAGCTGGAAGGGTGGAAAGCTGGGATGCAGGAAGGCTGGAAAGTTGGAATGGAGCTGTGGTGAAATAAAAAACCGGCTACGTGAAATTCGCAGCGCCTTGCTTTTATTGAATTCTATCTTCCCATTGCCCCGTTGCCTGCTTTTCATGAAGAGATGCAATCAGCTTGTGCAACGCATTTTCCATTTTGAAGTGCAGTCGGTCCAAACGTTCGAAGTCGTCTTTCGATATCTGCCTTGCATGTTCACAGCTGAAATAACAGGAGTGAAATTCGCCACAGGAGCCAAGAGAGATGTTCAAATAATTGAGGTATTCTTTTAAACTGCGTCTGCAATAGCCTTCCGATATTTTACGTGAGATGCTGTGGACGGCATCGATGCTATTGGAAGCAACTTTCTTGAGTTCGAATGGTAAGTCAGAAAAAATTTTACAGGCCAAAGCATAAAGAGAAACTGCGTCCTGCCAGACGCGAAGCTTCTTAAAACCCCTGTTAAGGTTCTTACGATCCATTTCCAACCTTCCATCGTTCCAACCTTCCATCGTTCATCAATCTGTCGCTCCCATCACTCCAATTTCCCAGTCCTTCCTATTTCCAAACTTCCCCCATTCCATCTTTCTTTCCATTATTCCGTTATCCCAATATTCCAATATTCCAATATTCCATTCCATCTCCCATCATTTCCTTTTCCCCGCATTACATTACTCCATTACTACAGCAACTCCATGTACTCCAGCTATTCCAGTACTCCAGTAAGACTCTATTCCCAATGGTTACTACCCTGCAGCCTCCCCTCTTCTTACGCCTTCAACCTTTCGCCTTTAGCCCTTTGCCTTCCGCCTTTAGCCTCCCCATCTTCCAACACCCCACTTCTCCATTCCCCCAATTCCATCCTCCCCACAGCCACCTCGCCCCTCTGCGCCCATTGCGCCTCCAACGAGCACAGCGAGCGGGCGGTGAATCATCTAGTTCGCGGTGGTGTCGCGCGAGCCGGCCGCCAGCCCGGCGTAGGTTTCCAAGGTCTGGCGGGCGATGCTCTTCCAGCTGAAGCGCGCTTCCACCCGCCGGCGGGCGGCCGCGCCCATGGCGGCGCGCTTCTCCGGCGCGCGCAGCAGGGAATCGATCGCCGCCGCCAGGTCGCGCGCGAACTGCCGGGGATGTTTCGGCTCGGAATCGTCCGGACCCGCCGGGTCGAAAGGCACCAGAAGACCGGTTTTATCGTGGACCACCACCTCGGGAATCCCGCCCACCGCCGCGGCGACCACTGGCGTGCCGCAGGCCATCGCCTCCAGGTTGATGATCCCGAACGGTTCGTAAACCGAAGGGCACACGAACACGGCCGCGTGGCTGTAAAGGGCGATCAGTCGCTCGGCGGGGACCATCTCCCGGAGCCAGATCACCTTGTGGTCCGTGCCGGCCCGGACGGCGGCCACCGCGGCGGTCACTTCCTCTTCGATCTGCGGCGTATCTGCGGCACCGGCGCACAGCACGAGTTGAACCCGCGCTTCCACCCGCCGCATGGCCCTGAGCAGATGGACAATGCCTTTCTGGCGGGTCACGCGTCCGACGAAAAGCACGTAGGGCGTCTCCGCATCGATACCGCAGGCGTCGATGATGCCGGGGTTGCGGACGGGCCGGTAGGTGTCGGCGTCGATGCCGTTGTAAATAACCGGCACTTTCTGCGCGGCCACACCGTAAAGGTTCAAGATGTCCGCCCGCATCGCCCGCGACACCGCAATCACCCGGTCGGCCTCATGCAGGGCCGTTTTTTCCAGCCAGCCGGCGGCGTAGTACCCGTTTCCAAGCTGCTCCTTCTTCCAGGGCCGGCAAGGCTCGAGAGAGTGGATCGTCAGCACGAGCGGGATCTGCAGCAGCTGCTTGATCAGGCTGCCGGCCAGGTAGGTGTACCAGGTGTGGCAGTGAACGATGTCGGCGGTCTCGACCGAACCGGCCATGACGATGTTGCGGTACAGGGTATCCAGGAGCTTCGGATGCTTAAATCCCATAGCGGCCAGCGGCTCCGCGGAACCGATGCCCTGAACCGCCCTGCCGGCACTGTTTTCCTGCTGGTCGCCGAAGCACAGCACCTGCAGATGGTTGTGGCCGTTGTCCAGGCGCCCAAGTTCGTGCACGAGGTGCTCCACATGCACGCCGGCGCCGCCATAGATGTGGGGCGGGTATTCGTTGGTCAGGAGCAAAATGTTCATAACAGTTAAAGATCCTTTATGGGTTTTGTTGTTTACAGGTCAAATCCAGCCGGCTCAACTCTCCATCCTTCCACTATTATAGTCCTCCACCATCCTTCCAGCTTCCCAGCCTCCCAGCATTCCTGCTTTCCGAGATGCCTTCCACCATTCCGTCCAACATTATCCCAGTCCATTTCATCTGCATCATTTCAGTAAAATTCAGTGTTCCACTGTCCCATCTATCCTTTGCCGTTAGCCTTTTGCCTTCCGCCTTTATCCTCCCCATCTTCCATTCCTCCAGCTTCCCATCTTCCCAGCCTTCCAGCCTCCCAGCCTTCCAGCCTTCGTTCCGCCCTTTAGCCTTTAGCCCTTAGCCTTTAGCCTTTTATCGTTAGCTGTCCAGGGTCCGATTCAGGTTGAAGGCGGCGCTGATCAGCGCCAGGTGGGTAAAGGCCAGCGGAAAGTTTCCGAGCGCCTCGCCCCTGGGCCCGGTTTCCTCGGCGTAGAGGCCCAGATGATTGGCGAAGCTGAGCATCTGTTCGAACACCAGGCGCGCGGTGTCCAGGAGCCGGCGGTCGAACCGGCCCGCGCGCGTCAGGGCTTCCACCAGCCAGAAGGAGCACATGTTGAAAGAGCCTTCTT
>JBAPWQ010000227.1:0-7592 GCA_049283795.1 Desulfobacterales bacterium
CTTTATCCGCGAGTACATCCGCCGCCTGCACGGCGGCCGGTGGGAACCGATTCATCCCCTGCTGGGGGAGGTGCTCGATGAAACCTACGGCATCATGGTCTACCAGGAAGACGTCTCCAAGACCGCCTTGGCCGTCGCCGGCTTCGACCACGCCGCGGCCGATGGCCTGCGCAAGGTGCTGTCCAAGAAAGACAAGGTGCGCCAGTTGCACGATTACCGGCAGCGGTTCGTCGCCGGGGCGCGCGCCCGCAAGCTGGACGACGAAAAGATCGATCGGATCTGGGAAATGATGATGAGCTTCGCGGGCTACTCCTTCTGCAAACCCCACAGCGCGAGTTTTGCGCGGGTCTCCTTTCAGTCCGCTTTCCTGAAGACCCATTTCCCGGCCGAGTTCATGGCCGCGGTGATCAGCAACCAGGGCGGGTACTACAGCACCTTTGCCTACGTTTCCGAGGCGCGGCGCATGGGGCTGGAGATCCTGCCGCCGGATGTCAATGCCGCCGGCATCCGCTGGCAGGGCCGCAACGATGCCCTCCGGGTGGGCCTGCAGTCGGTGGCCGACCTGGGGGCGGCCACGCGGCAGGACATTGTCGCAGCCCGCCACGCCGGCCCCTATCGCAGCCTGGCCGATTTTCTGAAGCGGGTGCGGCCCGAGACGCCCGAAGCGCGCCGCCTGATCCATGCCGGCGCATTCGATGCCCTGCACCCCGGCCGGAGCCGGGCTTCCCTGCTGTGGGACCTGGCCGCCTGGCAGCAGCGCCGCTCGAACCGGTCCAAACAGGCCGGCCTGTTCGATGCCGACCCGCGCGAGATCGCCCCCGCGCTGCCGCCGGACGACGAGCGCGAGCGCCTGCGCCGGGAGTTTGCCGCCCTGGGGTTTCTGTGCAGCTGCCACCCGCTGACGCTTTTCGAAGACGTTCTAAAGAACCGGGGCATCGTCAAGGCCGTCGACATCAGGCGCCATGTGGGCCGGCGGGTGCGGGTGGCAGGCCTTCTGATCACCGGCAAGGTCGTCAGCACGAAGCGCGGCGAGCCGATGGAGTTTCTGACCTTCGAGGACGAAACCGGCCTGGTCGAAACCACCTTTTTCCCCGCAGCCTACCGCCGGTTCTGCAGCCTGCTCGACCGCCGGCGGCCTTACGTTCTCACGGGCAAGGTGGAGGAAGATTTCGGCGTGGCGACCTTGACGGTCGACACGGCGGCGGCCGTCCGCGGATAAAAGAGCTTTTGCCGTTCGCCTCGATTTCTGATAAGTAGTTTCACTTACCCTGCAGTCGATCCGAATGCTCACCCCAATTTCAGGATACCGGAAAATGAAAAGAAAAGCCTTTTTCGTGCTGATGATCACGCTGCTTTGCGTCCGGCCGGGGGCCGATGCGCGGGCCGAGGCCTATGCCGATACCGAATACACGGCGGCCGAGCCGGCGACGCTGACCGTTCTTGGGCACGGCGACATATCCGTGGCCCCGGACCGGGCCGTCCTGCGCCTGGGCGCCGTCGCGCAGGCGGCCAAGGCCGCCGAAGCCCAGGACCAGGTTAATCGCATCGTGCACGACAGTATAAAGAAAATAAAATTGTTGGGGGTTGAAGACAAAAACATTGCCACCGTCGATCTCTCCATTTACCCCGTCTACGAAAATCAGCCGCCGGAACACCGCGACCAGGCTTCCCCACCGGCTGTCCGCGGCTATCGCGCCGGCAACATCATCGAAGTTCAAATCGAGAAGCTGGACCGCCTGGGCGACGTGATCGATGCCGGTCTGGCTGCCGGGGCCAACCGGATCGAGGGGCTTACTTTCGGTCTCAAGGATGACGCCAACTCCCGCAAACAGGCCTTGCAGCTGGCCGTCGCGGAAGCCGAGGCCAAGGCGGATGCCATTGCGCGGGCCATGGGCGTCGACATCATCGGCATCAAACAGATATCCGAGGGGGGCGTCACCCTCGTGCGCCCGCAAATGGACTCGGGCGCCGTCTTTTCGGCCAGGGCCGCGGCAACGCCCGTGCAAGCCGGGCAAGTCCGCATCGAGGCCTCGGTGACGGTAAGCTACTACATCGCGGAAGCCGAAGCCGACAGTCCGGATACCGGCAGCGTCAGCATGGGCCCTGTCCGAATAACTCTCGCTATTGTCCATCCATAAATGGTCTTTTTCCCGCGGGGGCGGCCGGTCGTAGCGGGTTTCCGGCTGCGGCGTACATAAAGTACGCCTCGCCGCAAACCCTTGTGCGGCCTTGCCCAGCGAAAAAAATCCGCATTTATGAAATGGACACTGAGAAGTGCCAAAAAAGATCGCGGATGGGCATTCGCTAAAGTCTGCTTGACCGTGGGGAGGGATTACGATTTAATGTACTCTGGTTATATGGTTTTAAAATAAAGATTTTGGCGAGGATAGAGGGCGGCTGCTGCTAGTGTAATACGCCGACGACCGACACCCGCAGCCAAAATTTTTATCTTGAAGCCTATAGGTCGAGCGCCCGCCCGGGCTGGATTCGATATTTCCGGGGTGAACGCCCCTTGAATACAGTTCATATCCGGAAAATTTCTGTTTATGGTGCGTATACGGTGATTCACAATGAAATATGATTCTCGACTCCTGTGTTTATCGGCCGCGGGCGCGATACTGCTGTTGCTCGCCGCACCATGTCCGCCTGTCAGAGCGGATTCCGCCTCATCCGTGAAAAGCCCTTCGGAAAACGACGGCCTCAGTGGTTTTTTAGACACTTTGAAAAAGTTGATGGAATCGAAGCCGCCCGAACCGGCGAAAGACATGCTCAAAAAGCCGAAGGAATCGAAAGCATCGGAGCCGCCCGTACCGGAAAAAAACATGTCCGTCAGTTCCAGCAACAGTCTCATCACAATGAGCGTACAAAATATGCCCTTGGGCGAGGTATTGGAAAAATTGCAGGATGCCACCGATCAGACATTCATCATCGATGACCAGTGGAAAGAAATACCCGTCAGCGTGGCGCTCGATAACGTCACTCTGGACAAGGCCTTGAAACGCATCCTGGTGAAACTGAACCACGTGGTCATTTACGGCGCGAATGCCCAGGTCAAAATCGTTGTTTTGGGCAAGGCCGAGCCCGGCGGCGCCTCTGGCCGACCCCCCGGGCCGCCCGCTTACAGCCAGCCGGCACCCGAACCGCCGCCGCTCCCCTTACCGGATGAAACGCCATCCGTATCCCCTGAACCAGAACCGGAAGACAGCCCCGCCGCGGAAGAACCCCCCGCCGAAGAAGGCGGGCCAAAACCCGATGCCGCCGGAAGCGGTGCGCCGGAAAGGCCGGCGACCGAAGGCGGCGCACCTCAAGAGGGCCAGCCCGGCGAGCCGCAACCCGAATAGGCCATATTCGACTGTCGCGATGCGGATAATGGCATTGAATTTGCATATTTTTCAGGTCTGGTCTATAAATGGAACGTGGCGTTTTGCTGAAAACAGGACCCGTCGATTTTTGGGAAAGGCAGCACGGCCGCTATGCCGGTATTTGAATATGTAGCGCTGGACCAAAGGGGCAAGAACATCTCGGGCATCATCGATGCGGACAGCATCGGCGCCGCGCGCCAGAAGCTGCGCGGATCCAACCGGTTTCCGGTTCAGATCAGCGAGGCCTCCGACAACCGGCAGCAGAAAACATCGCGAGGTCTTCTCGGCCGCGGCCTTTTCAAACGCGTGCGTCAACGCGATGTCACTCTGATGACCCGGCAGCTGGCGACGCTGGTCGGGGCCGGGTTTCCGCTGGTCACGGCCCTCGAAGCCCTTTTGCCCCAGATCAAGAGCTATGCGTTCAACAAGGTCATGGCGCACATCAAGGACTCCATCGTGGAGGGCAACAGTTTCGCCGGCGCGATCTCGCTCTATCCGGAGACCTTCTCGCCGCTGTACAAGAACATGGTGCGGGCCGGTGAAAGCTCGGGAACGCTCGAAATCGTCCTGGAAAAATTGGCCGACATCATGGAAAAACAGCAGAAGCTGAAAAACCGGATCCAGTCGGCCCTGGCCTACCCGGCGCTCATGACCGTCATGGGGACGCTGATTCTCGTTTTGCTGCTGGTGTACATCGTGCCCTCCATCACCGCCATCTTTGCCGACGTCAACCAGGCGCTGCCGGCGCCGACGCTGTTTCTGATCGGCCTCAGCAACCTGTTCAAAGCGTACTGGTGGGTCCTGGTGATGGTCATTTTCGCGTTCTTGATTTTTTTCCGGCAGTTCAAGAGGACCGAAAAAGGCCGGGCCCTGATCGACAAGATGCTGTTGACCCTGCCGGTGGTCGGTCCCCTGATCCAGAAACTGGCCGTCGCCCGGTTTTCCCGCACGCTGGGGTCGCTGCTCGCCAATGGCGTCTCCATGCTGCAGGCCCTGGACATCGCCAAGAACATCGCCGGCAACGTGGTGATTTCAGAAGCCGTCGACATCGCGGCCAGGGAGGTGGGACAGGGGCAGGGCTTGGCGAAATCGCTTTCGGCGACCCGTGTCTTTCCTGATTTGACGGTGCAGATGATTCAGGTCGGCGAGCAGAGCGCCACCCTGGAATCGATGCTCAATAAAATGGCGGATGTTTTTGACAGCGAGGCCGAATCGAGCATCATGAGCATGACCTCTCTGCTCGCCCCGGTCCTGATTCTCATCATGGGAATCATCGTCGGTTTTATCGTGCTGTCGATCTGTCTGCCGATTTTCGAAATGAGCACGCTGGTGCGATGACACCCGGCAGGCGGAAACAATTTAATTTGGGGCTGACAAGAACAGGGTCACGCCGCCGGGCGTCGAAGCGCTCCGCCGGCAGAAAGAACCGCCGTCAGGCTGCGGCATATTCCCGCCTCTGTGCCGGTCAAGAGGTCAGGGACGCACGGCCGGAATGCGACATTGTTTCGGGTAAGCCCCGAGCTACGGGAGGATGAATGGTGCCAAGAATACCCCGCACGTTGTGCGGCAACCGCGGTTTTTCGCTGATCGAATTGATGGTGGTCGTCATCATCCTGGGCATCCTGGCCATGTATATCGGTCCGAAACTGATGGGGCGCACCGAACAGGCCAAGGAAGTGCAGACCAGGGTCCAGATCGAAGGGCTCGAAACGGCCTTGAAACTCTATAAACTCGATAACGGCGTCTATCCCACCACGGAACAGGGACTGCAGGCCCTGGTCGAAAGACCGGAAACCGACAATGCGTCGCAGAACTGGCGCCGGGGGGGGTATCTCGAAAAGGGCAAGGTCCCGAAAGACCCGTGGGGCAATGAATTCGTCTACCTGTCACCCGGCATTCAAGGCGACTACGACATATCTTCCTATGGGGCGGATGGCGTGCCGGGCGGCGAAGACGAAAACAAGGACATCAACAGCTGGGAAATCGATTAATTCCGCGATCGCCCGCGTCTGCGGGCCTGAACCTTATGCGCTTTTTCCGGCCGCAACAACCCATCGCCCGTTCTCCTCGATTTGCACCATCAGCGGCTCTTTTCACGGGCGCCGGACGCGGGTTTACGCTGATCGAGATCGCCGTCGTGATCCTGCTCATCAGCATCATGCTGCTGGTGGCCCTGCCGCGGCTGCCGGACTCGCCCTTGACCGACCAGACCAGCAAAACCAAGCGCTGGATCATTTTGAAAGTCCAGGACCTGAAGGAGAGCGCCGTTCGAGACCAGAAAACCTACACGCTGCACGTCGGCCTGGAGTCGAAGCGCCTGTGGGTCACGAGCGCGGACATGTCGGAAGAGGATCGGGAGAAGGCCGAAAAAAAAGCGTTTAAACTCGGCGAGGAGCTTAAAGTGCTCGACGTCGAGTACCCGGGAGACCGTAAAGTGGAATCCGGCCAGGCCGACATCTCTTTTTTTGCCAAGGGCTATTCGGACCGGGCGATCATTCACATGGCCGACACCGATAAACGCTTTTCTTTTCAAATCGAATCGTTTCTGTCCAATGTCAAGATGCGCGATGGGTACGCCAGCTTTGTGGAATAACGCGCCGGCCCCCGGTCGGCAAAATGGGTTTACCCTGATCGAGATGATGGTGGCGGTCTCTATTATCGCCATTGTCCTGACGGCCGTCTACCGGCTGCACTCCCAAACCCTGATGATGACCATCGGAGCCCGTTTCTACACGGTGGCCCCGCTTCTGGCGCAAAACAAGCTGGCGGAGATCGAACTGAGCACCGCGCGCGAGCTGACCCAGGGAACCGGTGATTTCGGCAAGGATTTCCCGGATTACACCTGGGAGGTCGACATCGAAGACGTCACCGGCGACCAGCTCAAAAACGGTGCCGATCAATTGAAAGCCGTTGTGGAAAAGCTGAAAAGAATCGACATAAAGGTTTTTTACAACCAGGATGAAATGACCTACACCCTGCGGACCTACCGTTATGTACCGAAGTGAAACGGCAGCCGCATTCGACAGGCACCCCGTAAAAATCAAAAGCGGCCTGAGACGCATGACCACCATTGACGCAGACATGAAAAAGGTGCTTCGCCCGCCGGCCGGCCGGTCGCAACCCGGTCGAAACGATTTTTCGGCCAGGCGTGGGTTCACGCTGCTCGAAATCCTTATCGCCATTTTCATCTTCGCGGTCGTCATCACGACCGTGTTCGGATCGTTTAATTTCGTTTTCGGCAAAATCGGGATCATCGAGGAGAGCAAGGCCACCTATGAAATGGCGAAAGACTGCCTGAACCGCATGACGGCCGATCTCGCATCGGCTTATTTTCTGCCCACGCCGGCGTACAAGCCGCCGAAGCAGGATTCGGTGCCAGACCCGTTCCGCCTGGAAGGAAAAATCTCCACTGCGGCCGGGGCGGACTTCGGCCAGCTGCGGTTCACCGCCATGGCCCACCTGCCGCTGCAGCAACACCAGGCAGACGGCGTGGCCGAAATCATCTATTACGTCACGCTCGATCGTGACGGCAAGGCGGCGTTGCGCCGTTCGGACCGGCTGGATTTTTTCGAACCGCGCGACGAGCTGGCCGGCGATCCGATCCTGTGTGAAAATGTGAAATCCCTGACCTTCACCTATCTCGATTTCGAAAACGATGAAAAAGAAGCCTGGGATTCGGATTCGGCCGAGGTCGGCTTTGCCACACCGCGGGCGGTGCGCATCCGCCTCGAAATCGGCACGGAGGAGAATTTTCACCCGTTCGAGACCACGGTCCTGTTTCCCCAGTACCGTCAACCCCTCAAGTCGGCCATGCAATGATGCATCCGGCAGTGCCGGATAGACAAATTCAATGCGATATGACACAAAAAAATTACGGCCGGTGACCAACCGGCGGGGCATGGCGCTCTTGATCACCCTGGCGGTCATCACGCTGCTGGTCACCGCCACCGTGGAGCTTAACCGGCAGGCGCGGGCCACGATTTTTTCCAGTGCGGCCGTCCGCGACCGCCACCGGCTATCGGAAATGGTGGCATCGGGGGTCAATGCCGCCATGGCCATATTGGTCGAAGACAAGAAAAACACGACCGTCGATTCGCTGCAGGAGGACTGGGCCGACCCTGCCAAGGTCAACAGCGTACTGGAGGCCATCCCGTTCGACGGCAGCAAGCTGGAGGTCAAAATCAGCGACGAGCGCAGCCGCATCCAGGTCAACGCCCTGGTGAAATTTCC
>JBAPWQ010000228.1:0-25163 GCA_049283795.1 Desulfobacterales bacterium
CCCAGAAACACATCGTCACCACCCGGGTGGAGCACCCGGCCGTCAAGAACCTGGCGGAGGCATTGACCAAAAAGGGCTACCGGGTGACCTTCGTGCCGGTGGACGGCGAGGGGCGCCTCGATCTGGACCATCTGAAAAGGCACCTTGCCGATGACACGGCTCTTGTCAGCGTTATGTGGGCCAACAATGAAACCGGGGTTATTTTTCCCATCCGGGAGATCGCGGAAATGGTGCGGGAAAGAGGCATTGTCTTTCACACCGACGCGGTCCAGGCGGCCGGCAAGGTACCGATTGACGTCAAGGCCGACGGCGTGGACCTGCTCGCGCTGTCGGGCCACAAGATCCACGCCCCCAAAGGGGTCGGTGTTTTATACGTCCGCAAGGGAACCCGGTATTCCCCGTTTCTCATCGGCGGCCACCAGGAACACGGGCGCCGGGGCGGCACCGAAAACGCGGCCTCGATCATCGGCCTCGGCAAGGCCTGCGAACTGGCCCGCAACCATCTTGAAAAGGACATGGCGCGTGTGGGAAAGCTGCGGGACAGGCTGGAAGCCGGGCTCCTGGAAACAATCCCGAATGCCATCGTCAACGGCGACCGCGAAAATCGCCTGCCGAACACCACCAGCATCGCCTTCGAGTACGTCGAGGGCGAATCGATCCTGCTGATGCTCAACGAGCACGGCATCTGCGCCTCTTCAGGCTCGGCCTGCACCTCCGGATCCCTGGAGCCCTCGCACGTCCTGCGGGCCATGGGCGTGCCGTTCACGGCCGCCCACGGTTCCATCCGCTTCAGCCTGAGCAATTACAACAGCGAGGAAGACGTCGATTTCATCATCGAAAAGATGCCGCCGATCATCGAACGCTTGCGGAGCATGTCGCCCTACTGGAAAAAAGCCGTGGCAACCCAGTAGGTTTGAGCGTCAATTCGATAAAAACCGATTGTGTCCTTAAACCAACCAACATAGGCAAACAGGCTTACCCTGGAAAAGCCGATTATCCCACTATTCACGAGCCTGTTGGTACAGTGAGGACGGCGAGTCCTCCGCCTTAACGGCCGAAGACTCTAATTGGACGGCACCAACGTCACCTCTTCACGGCATATTCCGCGACCTGTCCCAGCAGGAAAGGATTTCGGATTTCGCACAAGAAAATCCATTGTGCCCTCCATACCCGTGTACTTGCCGGTACCCGAAAACACTTTCGCTGTGCCGGGAGTCGTACCGGGTGGTGAATCTTCGGCTTTTTTATCCACAAGCTCCCAGATCAATTTGTCACCATCGCTGTCCGTCCATGTCTCGAAGGCCCTGAGTCTGCTTCCCTCTTTGCCTCTATACATTACGCCCACAAGATTTACTGATGTTTCGTGGAAAGGACCATCACCGCTGTCATTAACTCTTACGCCGAGGGTTTCAAATTGTATAATCATTTGCTCCTCGTCGAGTTTATAGACTTTCGGTGTATGCCCGTAATAATGGGTCCCCGAAAAGCTTCGTTCTTTCTTGCTCTGAGCCAAGCCTTGCCCTCCCGAAGTGATCACGAGAATAAAACTTGCTAATGTGACGAAAATTAGATGTTTCATGAAGTGCCTCCTTTCCACTGATATTTCAATCAATCGGTATTGAGATGATTAAAAAAAGACATTCCGCTGATTAACGATCGTACTTGTACCGTTAACTTCTGACCAAGATTTTGTTATCTTCACCCTTGTCGATCACCGAGCATTCAGGGCCAGTAAACGTGTTTTTGTTGCCTGTGCAATAAAAATCAGCACTTGAAGCCTTGAATTCACTCATATCGTTCCACTCGAATACATTTCCGCTTCCCTTGAAAGCCTCCCACGATATGGCCGCAACGGCCCAGGCCCCGGTCCCCTTTATTTTGTTTTTGGAAATTTTACCATTGGACCCTGATTGGGTTATCCCCTTCGCTTTCGGACCGCCGTTAAGTTCAATTCTATTTTCAAGAATATGGGTTCCATCCGACATGGACGAGATTCCGGTTGAGAGTTCACCATTGGCCTGTATTGAATTGCTGGCTATGGTGATTTTTGAGTTTTTTGTCGGGTCTGCACCCCCAGACCTGTCAAAAAACCACCCGACCACAATGCCGCTTGGATAAGTCACGGCACCTGGAAATGGACACCCGTCAGCAGGCGTCACTATGTCGTTTCCGGTGATGGTCACACTGCCACGGCCGTCTCCGTCAAGATAGTTGTCCAACGATTCGATTGAATTTCGAGAAACATTTCTGATGGTGTTTCCCTTTACTTCTATTGTCGCCCCCCATGTCCACGGAATAAACACACCGTGGCCCATGGTTATTTTTGGGTTTTCGCATTTCAGATCGATCTCGTTATTTTCGACGACCAGTTTTCCGGTTACGGCACCAGGAAGGAATTTTTCCTTATGCGCAAAACGGGTCCCGAGAATGATGCCGGTTTGTACTAAAACGAAATCTCCGCCTTTCCACTTAATCGGCAAGTTGAATGGTTGAACATTCGTGATTTTGTTACCGTAAATTTCGGCCCCGCTGGTGTAGGGGAAATGCATCGGTGACCAGGTAACGCCATCAAAATGGATGTTTTTTATCGTGATTTTGGGGCCCGGACCCGGAAGCGGGAGATCCGTCGACGGCAGCGGACTGTGAAAGACCCAGAAACCGCCATATATTTTTGTCAAAGGCCGACCGTTGCTGTCACTCTCACCCCATACCGCAACATCGTTTTTGATATTCACCCGTCCCTTTGGTCCGAAATCGAACGTCCCCTTCAGCAGTACGGTTCCACCTTTGTCAACGGCCTCCTGGACCGCCTTGACATCTTGTTCTGAATCGCTTTTACCGGTGACGATAGAGTGGTATGGGGGAGTGGATTCGATTGACGTCAATTGCGTGCAGGATAGGAACAACCCGATGATTGATAAAACGGCGAAGTATCTTTTCATCTTATTTCTCCTTTCATTGCGCTGTCTTTTCAACCCGCCTGGGGTGTCATCCATTATGATACGACATTGATTATTATAAAATGTAAGCGTATAACGGTTTAAACGGTTCAGTTTTTTCATTATTCGCTCAATAATTTCACGGAGCCGCTATGAAAAAGCTCGAAACGATTCAATGCGACTTGACTGCCTACAAGATCACCCTTCAATTCCACGGCAGCGAGTCACCTCTTGTCGTTCATTTCGATACCCCTTCCAGAAGGTTCTATTTTTCGGTCATTGCCCTGATCATAACTGAGATGAAAAAGCAGAGCCGGCCGGGATTCGTCCATATACACCGGCACCAGAACGTTCTGACACGGCTCGACAAATCTCTCTCGGGTAAAAATGCATCCGAACATCCGGAGGGCATGTGGGCCAAAATTAAAATGGCATGGCGCCACAGACTTCCGGACCTGGAGTCGGCGGCGCTCTTTAAAATCCTGGATCGGGACCTCGTCGCGCCCTATGAAAAAGGGGGAAAATACAGGTATCAATGCGCCGAGGCAGAGTGCGATGCCTGGGCAAGCCTTTTCGGCTACGATGAAAACAACACATGGCGGTTTAAATTTGCAGTCGATTCGGCGTCTGTCGGCTTGGATGATGTTTCGGTCACATTGGGGGATCTTCGGGACAATTCGGCCTGGGAGGAGTTTATCAATCGTCTCAATTTCAAGCCCGTGGCTGGTGAGATTCTCAAGGAACCAGGGGTTTCAGCCACCGCTGAACCAGCATCAAAAGAGCGGGTTGCTCGTAAGAGAACCCGCAAGGCCATATGGGGCTGGGCGGTTATTGCGGCGGCGGCCATCATCGCCGTTGTCGTGTGGCGATTCACTGTTTACAAAGCGCCCGCGCCGACTCAAAGCGTCGACCTGGGCGTTGCGGTCTACCCGAGCAGCGATAAACCGTCCCTGGCGGTTTTGCCGTTTGAAAACCTGACCGGCGATCCCCAGCAGGAGTTTTTCAGCGACGGCATTGCCGATCAATTGATAACGAGCTTGTCGCAGGGACCGTATCTTTATGTCGCCGCCCGCACCTCCAGTTTCACATTCAGAGGAAACCCCATGCCGGCGCAAGAAATTGCCGCAAAGCTGGGGGTGCAGTATCTGATCGAAGGCAGCGTGCAACGCGACAAGGACCGGGTGCGCATCAATGTTCAGTTGATTGACGGCCGCGACGGCAATCACATCTGGTCGAAAGGCTATGACCGCAATACTGCCGACCTGTTTGCTCTTCAGGATGACATCGGTTTGGAGGTGATGGCTGTTCTGAATGTTCAAATCACCGGCTATTCGGCTGGCGCGCTGAAGCACTCGAGGCCCAAAAGCCTGAAAGCGTACGAACACTACCTGAGAGGTTTGTACTTTCATCTTGGCCGTAGGCGCGAGGACGTTCAAACGGCACGACAATCCTTCGAGGAGGCGATCCGCATCGATCCCAATTACGGCAGGGCTTACACCTGGCTGGCCAACACCTATCTGGATGAAATCGAACTGCGCCTGACAACGCAGAAGGAACAGGTTTTGGAAAAAGCCGAAGTGGCGGTTGAAAAAGCACTTGCCGCGGACCCGGACTATCCGCCGTATGGCACGTTGAGCCGCATCAGCCGCATAAAGAAAGATATGGACAGCGCCATCTTATATGCCCGCAAGGGCGTTCAGCAGGGGCCTACCGATTCAGGCCAGCACTACATGCTGTGCATTGCGCTGTACTTGGCGGAGAAATTCGACGAATCCATTGACGTCTGCGAAACCGCGCTTCGGCTTGCACCCTTCAGGCCGGTGAACTATGTTATGCAACTTGGATGGTCTATGGTAGGAGATGCACAATATGACGAATCCTTACCCTTATTTAGAGAGGTTATCGATCGCAGCCCCACATCCTATTACGCCTATTTGGCATACAAAGGGCTCACTGCAGCGCACCAACTGACAGGCCGGCATGCCGATGCCCAGTGGGCGGCACAAAATGTGATGCGAATGAACCCGAAATACAACTTAGAAAGCGAATCCAGGTTGTCACCGACTAAAGAAGGTCCCTTTAAAAACCGTATCATGAACGCATTCCGTGCTGCCGGCCTGAAGTGATTTTTGTTATTGAATTTTTTGCCTTTTATTATGCAGCAGCTTCGTCAGGAAGTTCCCAACCTGGAAAAACGAGAACTCCGGCCACCGAATGAAGAAGCCAGGGGCAGACATGGGCTTTTACTGTCTTAAATAAGGGTGGTAAATTTCCAATTTTGTATAAATATACAAAGCGCCGCGGCCCTGGCCGTCACCTGAACTGACATGTTGGGCACTCATGCAAGTTATATGTAACGCCTCATACCGAGAGCACCATGAAAGATGCCAAGGATTTCAGCCATATCTGGATTCCGATACAGATATGCTATACGGTAATGACCATATAATAGAACTCGGATTTCACCTTCCGGCTCCTTACTATGGTGGTACCCTATCTCCGGGAACTCATATAGAATCTGTACTTTTCTGAATATTTTCTCCATAACTCGCCGAGCAGCTTCAGGGTTGTCTTTGGCAATGTATTTGTAGATATCTTCAAGCCATATTGCGGCTTCTTCTGTCCACCTTATTGATTCGCCTTCCCATTTCCTCATTTGAAATTGCACGCCCGTCAAGAACGTCTTTGAGACCACGCTCGACCATTCCTGAAAATGATAGTTCACGTACAATTTCCTCATATGTGGCATCGTCTGGTTGGCTATCAATGATCTTTCTTAGCGTTTCTTTCGTAGTCAAGTTTTGTCTCTCCTTATATTGCTTTACGCCAAGCTTGGACAGCGCCTTTTTAATGGTGATGGCTATGAATCAAATAGCGCGCATTCTAAACACCATGTATCTTAAATCCGCAATGCTTCAGGAGTCTGCATCAGACCATTTATGCGATCTCTCTCTTCCCTTGTGGAGCATGAACAATTCCAAGTAAGCTATCAATGGAAATATCTTCATCCAAAAGTGGCCAATGTATCCCGTAGCCTGAAGGTGAAATTTCAAAATTATTCTTTTGTTCCTCCGAAGCCTTCTCAAGTAAAGGCGATACTTCCTTTAATATCATGAAAGAAAAAAGGAAATTGCTATTTTTGACTTCTTGCCGTACCTTACGGTCAAGGCTTACCCAGACCGATGTCTTTGCGGGGGTACGCGGTGAAGGTGTCCGTGTGGCGCTGCACCTTCTGCATCACTTGCGGAATGCCCCACTCGAAGCGGGAGTGGCCGATGCTTTGCTGCTCCTTGGGGTCCATGTAAAGGTTGTAGACCCACGGGCTCATCCCGACCTCGGAAATCGTCGACTCGTCCAGGTTGCGGCGGGGTGCGTGGATTTCGAACACCCTGAAGTGAATCTTGTATTCCATCCAGCGCGCGGCCATAAAGTTGTTTTCGGAATACATGAAGACCACCTCGCGCTTCGACTCGCCCTCATCGGACAGCAGAAAAGAGGCCTGGTCGATGCCGTCGATGTAGCGCGTGTCGGGGATCTGTTCGGTAACGCCCGCGATTCTCAGGGCGGTGTTGAACAGGTCGCAGAGATCGAACAAGCCGTCACTCTGGCGGCCCTTGGCGATCGTGCCCGGCCAGTAGACGATTCCGGGCACTCGCACGCCGCCTTCCCAGGTGGTGCCCTTGCCGCCGCGCCACGGTTGATAGCCGGCGTCGGGCCACAGGTCTTCGTTGGCCCCGTTGTCCGAGGTAAAAAACACCAGCGTGTTTTCCAACTGGCCGGTTTCCTCAAGGACCTTTACCAAGCGGGCAACGATATCGTCGATTTCGACGACCGCGTCCTTGTAGGGAAAGCCGGCCGGGCTCTTCCCGGCGTAGCCTTTCGCAGGGTAATTGTCGTTGTGCACGCGGCTGAAGGCGTGCACGAGATAGAACGGTTTTCCCTCTTCCACCGTGCGCCGGATAAAATCTTCAGAGAAATTGGCGAACTCCTGGTCGAGCTGGGCAAGGTCATCGGTGCTCGTGAGTTCTTTGGCGACCTCCAACTTGCCATTCTTCCCGCCCCGGGTAATTGCCGGTTTGCTCACCTGCCGCAGCTCCGCGAGCCGTTTGGGGCGCAGCACCATGTCGGGATAGAGGCGCACGTCGAAGTGTTGCGCGAACTCGCTCACCACGGACAGAATACCGAAATATTCGTCGTACCCGACCTCGTGCGGCTGCGTGCCCTCCTGCTCACCCAAGTGCCACTTGCCCGACAGCGCGGTGCGATACCCCGCGTTGGAAAGAATCGCCGCCGCCGTCACTTCGTCCGCCCACGGATTCACCGCGACCTTCTCGCCGGTAAGAATCGGGCGTGTCAGGCCGCTGCGGGTCGGGAGGCGTCCGGTCATGAGCGCGGCGCGGGTGGGTGTGCACGTCGGCTGGGCATAGGTTGACGTGAGTTTCAGCCCTTCGGCTGCGAGGCGGTCGAGGGTCGGCGTCGGTGCGCCGATCGCAATGCCGCCGCCATAGGCGCCGGGATCACCCCATCCCATGTCGTCGGTCAGAAGGATCAGGATGTTGGGGCTGCGGCCAAATTTTTTTCTAAGGGCATCCAGTTTGTTCGAAGCCTCGGCCTCCTGGTCCGGATGCGGGATAAACGGCTCAAGGTATGTTTCGGGCTGAGCCGTCCGGTCGAACGGTTTAGCGACCGCTTCCCGGGTGACCGGTTGTGCGAGAAGTGCAGCCAGAAGCACGGCAGCGGCCAGGCCCAGTGTGGTTGTTGTCCTTCGTTCCATCGCATCACCTCCTGAGGGTAGTCTGTGGCTGAACGGAAACCCTTTCCACCCTCGTCCGTGACGGGGAGGGCCGGAGAGGGGGGATCGGTTTGGTTGGTTTATCCGGGTTCCGCACCGCAAAATCGTTCTGCATTCGGTGCTTCTTGGCCGGCAGTGATTCAGATTATATTATATTCGTGGGGTAGATCAATACTCAAACTGGATTGCCGACGGCTGCAACTACCAGATATACATGAAATTATATGTTGGATCTTAGCCTATCTGCCTTATCCCTGCATCACCCGAATGTCAAACCCTTATTGCCTAAAGAAGCTCAGCCATGAACGCGTCCACAGCGGCTGCAAGCCGGGTGGTTTTTTTTGTGCTTGCCCCGGGCGGAGGATCGGGTGTAATAAACTTTTTTTTAAATTAAAATTTTGGAGCGTGACGCATGTACAAAGTGATGATTCGGGACGGCATGTCCCCGTTGGCGGCGGAAATTCTGGAAGCAACCGGCCAAATCGAGGTGGTGGTCGACAACGACAAGGCCACCAATAGCCCGGAGGCGTTGGCGGAAATTATCGACGGATTCGACGCGCTGGCGATCCGCAGCGGAACCCGGGTGACCGATCAGGTGCTGCAGAAAGCCGGCCGCCTGAAAGTCATCGGCCGCGCCGGCGTCGGCGTGGACAACGTGGATGTGGCTGCCGCCACCGAACACGGCATCGTCGTCATGAACGCCCCGGGCGGCAACACCGTCACCACGGCCGAGCACGCGATCTCGCTCATGCTCTCGCTGGCCCGCAACATCCCCCAGGCCACGGCCTCGATGCGCGAGGGCAAATGGGAGAAAAAACTGCTGACCGGCGTGGAAATCACCAACAAGACCCTGGGCATCATCGGGCTCGGGCACATCGGGCGCGTGGTGGCCGAAAGGGCTTTGGGCCTGAAAATGAAAGTGATCGCCGCCGACCCCTTTGTCAGCCCCGAGGCCGCCAGGCAGCTGCACGTCGAGCTGATGCCCCTGGAAGACCTGCTGACGGCGGCGGACTTTATCACGCTGCACGTCCCGCGCCTGAAAGAAACGATCGGCATGATCAACGCGGAGACGATCGCCAAAATGAAACCGGGGGTTCGGATCGTCAACTGCTCGCGCGGCGACATCATCAACCTGGAGGACCTGTGGCAGGCGCTCGAAAGCGGGCACGTCAGCGGGGCGGCCCTGGACGTGTTGCCGAAAGAACCCCCCGAGCCGTCCCTGGCCATTTTGAAACACCCCCACGTTATTTTCACGCCGCACCTGGGGGCCAGCACCGACGAGGCCCAGAACAAGGTCGCCGAGATGATCGCCCGGCAGATAGCCGACTACCTCATCGAGGGGATCATCACCAATGCGGTCAATTTCCCCTCGGTCTCCCACGAGGTCATGGAGCAGATCCGTCCCCACATCGACCTGGCGGAGAAAATGGGATCGCTGATGGGACAGCTGGTGCGCAAACCCCACGATGTCACCATCACCTACAGCGGCGATGTGACCCGGTTCGACACCCGGCCCCTCACGCATGCGGTGTTAAAAGGCCTGCTGGGCGCGTTCACCGACAAACCCGTCAATTACGTCAGTGCCCCGGCCATCGCGCGCGACAAGGGCATCCACGTCCGCGAAACCACCAGCCAGGCCAAGGCCGATTTCGCGAACCTTATCAAGGTCAAACTGGAGGGGCTGGACGAGGAAACCGACGAGATATGGGGCACGATCTTCAGCAGCAAGTATGCCCGTATCGTGCGGATGGGCCGAATGTTTCTGGACGCGATCCCCGGCGGATCGATGATCATCATTCAGAATATTGACCGTCCGGGCGTCATCGGCAATGTGGGCACCACGCTCGGACGCCACAATATCAACATCGGACGCTTTCAGCTGGGCCGCCGCGGCGATCGCGCCCTGTGCATGGTCAACATAGACACGCCGGCCGACGACCGCGTGCTGGAAGACATCAAGGCCCTGCCGAACATTCTGGCCGTCAACCAGGTGCATCTTAGCTGAGCCGGGTGAGGCAAGGGGGATTAAGTTTCTGTTTTCCTCCTGGTTTTGCGGGGGCTAAATTTTCTACGATCTGACCGGAGATGGTTCCGCCTTTGATGTGAGGTCATAGGCGCCGGTTTTATCGGTTTCTATTCCGGCCGGCGACACCAGGATGTCGAGACCGGTTCTCCGCCAGGTCGCCCGTGCCTGCTCCGGCGTGTCGACTAGGGGCTCCCGGCAGTTGAAGGACGTATTGAGCAGCAGGCTGCAACCGGTTTTAGCGCGCCAGGCCGTCAGCAGGTCCAGGATAAACGGATCGTCTCCTGCCGCGACAATCTGAGGGCGGCTAGTGCCGTCGACGTGGGTTACGGCCGGAACCTTGTCAGCATTTGTTGGAACAATGTAGGACATGTATTTGCTCGGCACCCCCCAGTCGCCCAGCACCATGGGCGCAAACGGCCGATACCATTCGCGCTGCTTGACATAGCGGTTGAGCCGGTCTCTTCCGTCGGCCAGGCGCGGATCGAGAAGGATGCTGCGGTGGCCCAAAGCCCGCGGACCGGACTCTGCGCGGCCGTAGCACAGCCCGACACTTTTTCCCTCCTCCAGAAACCGCACCACATCGGCGATGACGTCATGGCCGATGCCGCCCGCATCGGTGCCCAGATAAGGCGGCCAGGCGCGCGCGACCCGGGGCCGGTTTAAAACGTGGTGCCACACGAAAAGCGCCTGCCCCAGGCTGATGCCCCCATCGTGCGGCTGGGCCGGCACCCAGGTCTCAGCGAACAAACCACTCTTGTGGATGGCCGTGTTGGCCGTGCAATTCATCGAGCATCCGCCCGTCAAAACGAGCCGGTCCACCGGCCGCCACGCCTTCAGCCGGGCCGCGGCTTCGAGATACAAGGTTGTCGTCAGCTGTTGCAGCGAGGCGCAGACATCCTGGGCGAAAGGCTCTTGCGGATCGAGGGTGACGATCCCGAAGCGTCCGGCGTCATCGCGCAGGAAAGGTGAAAACGGATGATAGAGCATCTGCTGTTTCAGCGTGTCGACGATCTCTTCCCGCGGCGTGCCGTAGCTGGCGAGGCCCATTAATTTGCCGGCGCTCTCCAGGCGCATCATGTTAAAATTGTACTCGCCGATAGAGGCCCAGGTGCGGCCGATATTGAGCTGCAACTTCCCGCGGCCTTCATAACCCCATCCGTATTCGATTTCCTCGATTTTATTGCCCGATCCCCAGGCCAGGGCGCAATTGCGAAAGTCGCCGCCACCGTCGGCGGTGAGGATTCCGGCCGTCTCGAAGGGCGAGGTGAACAGCGCCCCGGCCACATGCGCCAGGTGATGGTCGACCGCGATGCCTTCGTACCAGCGACCGAACAGTTCGATGCGCTGCCGGCTGTAGCGGGCATCGACCGGTCCCGCCCATCCGGCCTTCTTGAAGTCAGGATGGGCCTGGTAGCTTTTGCCTTCCAGCCGCCACGGCTCAATGCGGCCGTCGAAAGTGGGTTTGATCCAGGGGCTGATGGCGACGATGTCGATGGAGTCGGGATTCCAGCCGTAGGCCTCCAGAATCGACTCGATGTCCATCAGCCCCTTATCGTGCTTGACGCGCGTCAGGCGTTCTTTTTCAAGGACGACGACCGCCTGGCCATCCTCCATCAGGGTGCAGTTGGCATCATGGCCGTAAAACAGGGAAAGAATTCGCATTCATCCTCCGGTGATTCGCCATTCGGCGACCCTACAATACACAAGTTCCTTGACGGATCGGCGCCGGTTTGAGTATAATACAAATGATATACAACGCATATCAAAGGAGCGCTTGTGGAGATCGCTTATAAATTCAAGGGGTATCGCGTCCTTCTGGTTCACAACGACGAATCCTATTGGGATGACATTCATTCCCGGATCATGAAAACCGATTGTGATTTGTTCGCCGTGAATTCGACCAAAGACGCCTCGCGGCTAATGCAACTGATGGAATTTGATATCATCATCAGCGCTTATGACCGCTACGAGGCCAATGGGCTGGACCTCTTCCAGCACGTAAACGGTTTCAACCGCAACGCCATTAAAATTCTGCAGAAAGAGCGTTCAGACGGTGGCATCAAATGGCGCTTGCAACTGAGAAGCGTCGACGGGCAGATAAGAAATTCACTCGAATTGGAAAGCATGCTGGCCGTCATTTCCGGCGAAACGAATGGAAACGGCGGCACCGGCGAACTGCCCTTCTATTCCTTGAAACCTCATCAAGCGGCAATATACGGCCCGGCCCCCCAGACGGCCTGATTTTCAGCCACCCTTCTTCTCGAAACCGATCATGGGAAAGGAATCTCGGCCTGCGGCATTAAGGGCTCGCTCAAAAATAACTTACCATTTTCGGATGTCGATGCATCCCGCCCTTCTTCGTTTTAAAATCTCGGAATATCCAGATATTCCTGCGATTTTACGCCTTGCTGGACGGGCGCCTCGCCACCCGAAAATACCAACTTATTATTTCGCGAGCCCTAAAACCCGGCCGGCGGGTTGATTCTATGACCCTTCACCGGCCAACATAATACGGGCATCGGCCACGACGCATTTCCGGCCGGTGCACTTCACGGGGTTGAGATCGACGGTGTCGATGACAGTCGCCAGGTCCATGACCAGGGCTGAAAAATCGGTAACCAGGCCGCACAGGGCCGCCATGTCGATCGGTTCCGCGCCGCGGTAGCCTTTTAGCAGTCGAACGCCTACCAGACTCTCCACCATCGAAAAGACATCGCCGTCCGAGAGCGGCGCCATTCTCAACGCGATGTCCTGATAAATTTCAACGGCGGTGCCGCCGATGCCCAGCAGGATGACCGGACCGAACTGGTGGTCGATCTTGGCCCCGACGATCAGCTCGATCCCGGCGATGAGCGGTTCGACCAGGACCCCGGCAAAGCCCTCCATCCGGCTGTAACTCTTAAAAACCTCCGTCAGCGCCGCATCATCTTTTATACCGACCGCCACGGCGTTGTGCTCGGACTTGTGCACGATCGCCGGAGAAACGACCTTGGCCACCACCGGGTACCCGATCTCGGCGGCGGCTGCGAGCAGCGCGGTCTGGGTGGACACCCAGCGGAAATCCGGCACGAAAATCCCCGCCAGAGACAGCAGGCGCTTGGCTTCCGGCTCCAGGACCCAGCCGTTTTTTTTCGCACCGTCGAGAATATCCTCCATAGCCCGATTCAGCATGTCCGGCACCTCCGCAAGGCATCGACCATCAGCACCGCCCCCTCGATGGAAGAGGAGACCGGAACGTCGTTCAGTTCGAACCCCTCGATCAACATCCGGTATTTTTCCTGGTGGGGCACGTACGCCACCAGCGGTTTGTTTTCGCTGCGAAAGACATGGCTCAACCGCGCACCCAGATCGGAGGTGATGCCGGGTGAGTATGGCAGCAGCAGCAGGATCACGCAGTCTATCTCCGGCGCCTGGCTCAGGCCGTTGGCGGCCGCGACAAAATCGTCATCGCGCGCGCTGCCGGTCAAATCGACCGGGTTTTCAAGCGAAGCGATCTCCTGAACGCTGGCGGAAAGGTTATCTTTAATCTTGCGGCGGACCGCCTCCGAGAGCTGGGGAACCGCCAATCCCGTTGCGGCGCAGATATCGGTCACGAGCACGCCGTGTCCGCCGCTGACGGTGATGATGCCGACCCGGCCGCGGATTTTCTTGCGGTAGCAGCTCAGGGCTTCGCAGAATGACACCATCTCGAACTCATTGTCGGCCTCCACGATGCCGTGCTGGGCCAGGACGGAGGCAAAAACCTTGTGGTCGCCGGCCAGGGAGGCGGTGTGACTGGAGGCGGCCCGCCGGCCCTCGGTGCTTTTTCCGGACTTGAGCACGATGATCGGCTTGGGGACTTTCGCGGCGGCCTGGACGAAACGCCGGCCCTCGTTTTTATCGAAACCCTCCACGTAAAAGGCGATGACGCGCGTCTCGGTATCTTCGGACAGATAATCCAGCATGTCCACTTCCCGTATCAGGGCCTTGTTGCCGATGCTCACCGCCAGGGACAACCCAACGCCCTGCTCGGCGAACTTGACCATCTGGTCCACCAGCACCCCGCCGCTCTGGCTGACGATGGCGACCGGCCCGGGATTGGGGCGTATCAGGCGCTCTCCGGGCAGAAAGAACGTATCGAAGCGAGCCGGTGCGTAGATGCCCAGGCAGTTGGGTCCGATGAAGGGAAACTCGGCCGCGCGGGCCACATCGACCAGCTGCGACTGCAGATCGGCACGCCCGCTTTCGGCGAATCCGCCCGAAATGATCACGGCCGCGCCGACCCCGCTCTCGATGCAGCGCGCGATGATCGCGGGTACGAATTCGGCACGCGCCGCCACGACCGCAAGATCGATGCGGGCGGCAATGTCGGCGATGTCGGCATAGACCCGGTCTCTCTGATAATGCCCGCCGCGGGGATTGACGGGAAAGACGTCGACCGGGTAGCGCAGGTGAATTTTATTGTAGATGACATTGGCCGGATGGCGGTCGTTGGTCAGGGACACACCGAAAACGGCGATGGTTCTGGGGTGAAAGAGCGGGGTGAAATCCAAGACAGCCTCCGGTCGAAAAAGGGTCAGATTTTTTTGCCGATGTCGAACGCCCGCCCCAGGTAACGGCCGATGCCATGATAAGAGCGGATCTCGGGGCCGAAAACGATCGGCGCCACTTTTTCGATGTCCGGCAGGCCGCTTTCGGCCAGGACCTCTTCGTCGGCCTTGACGTCCAGGACCTCCCCGATAAATTGGGTGTGCAGGCCAAGATCGATGGTCTGAACGAGCTTGCATTCCAGGATCAGCGGGAATTCGGCGATATAGGGCGCGTCCACCACCTCGCTTTTGACGGGGGTCAGGCCCGTGGCGGCGAATTTGTCGATCGTGCGTCCGCTGACAATGCCGAAGTAATCGGCCTCCCGCGCATATTTCTCCGAAGGCACGCTCAGCGTATACGCTTGCCGTGCCATGATGTTGGCGTAGCTGTAGCGCGGTTTCTGGAGCGACACGTACACACAGGGCGGTTTGGAACAGCAGATCCCGCCCCAAGCGGCCGTCATGCCGTTGGGCCGACCGTCCGTGTCGTAGGAGCCCACGATCCACACCGGGGTCGGAAAAATCAGCGTTTTGGCACCCATGGATTTTTTCATCGACTTATTCCTCGAACCCTTTTGACTGTCATTCGATATAGGCTTTAATATAAAGGTCTTGGCAAGGCCAGAGGGAGTGGCTGTATTGTAATACACAAATGACTGATAACACAACCAAACCCCTTATCCTGTTTTATAGGCTTCAAGATAGAGATTTTGGCAAGGCCAGAGGGAGGAGGCTGTATTGTAATACGCCAACGACCGATAACACAGCCAAAATCTTTATCTTGAAGCCTATAGGAAGTAGCGAACCTGGCGTGACAACGCCAGCTTGCTATTGGCATCAACGTTACTATTTGAACCGCGGCCTTGTCAATTCGGCGCCGATGAACGAGACATTCCACATGCTCCGGGCTTTTTTTCACAATCATTGCAAATATACCCGGAATAGCCTATTTGACAAGAGGAACAGGGGAGCGGGTCCGCTCCTTAACGAATAAGCCAAAAATATATTTTTAGGTAAGTTTGTCGAATCACATAAAAACAATACAGAAAGAGGATCAAAAGATTTATGAGCGATCAACCCAACAAGATTATTTATTCGATGATCGGTGTCGCCAAATTTCACGACAAGCGGCCCGTGTTGCAGGACATCTCCCTGTCCTATTTTTACGGCGCCAAAATAGGGGTGTTGGGACTCAACGGGTCCGGAAAGAGTTCCCTGCTGCGTATCATGGCCGGGATCGACAAGGACTTCGTCGGCCAGACCATCGTTTCCCCCGGTTTCACGATCGGTTTTCTCGAACAGGAACCGGCCCTGGACGATGAGAAAACCGTGCGCGAAGTCGTTCAGGAGGGGGTGCAGGAAACCGTGGACCTGCTGGAGGCTTACAACCGCATCAACGAGCAGCTGGCCGAGCCGATGTCCGAAGAGGAAATGGGCCGCATACTCGAGCGCCAGGGAGAAATCCAGGAGCAGCTGGACAACCAGGATGCCTGGGACCTTGACGCACGGCTCGAGATGGCCATGGACGCTCTGCGCTGCCCCGCGGGGGAGACACCGGTGAAGATCCTGTCCGGCGGCGAGCGGCGGCGGGTGGCGCTCTGCCGGCTGCTGCTTCAAAAACCAGACATCCTGCTGCTCGACGAACCCACCAACCATCTGGATGCCGAAACCGTCGCCTGGCTCGAGCATCATTTGCAGCAGTACGCCGGCACCGTTATTGCCGTGACCCACGACCGCTATTTTCTGGACAATGTCGCCGGGTGGATCCTGGAACTCGACCGCGGCCGGGGAATCCCCTGGAAAGGAAACTACTCCTCGTGGTTGGACCAGAAGCAAAACCGCCTGCAGCAGGAAGAAAAGGGCGAGAGCAAACGCCAGAGGACTTTACAGCGCGAGCTGGAATGGATTCGCATGTCTCCCAAGGCGCGGCGCAGCAAATCCAAAGCGCGCATCCAGGCCTATGAAAAGATGCTCTCGCAGGAAAGTGAAAAGCGGGTCGAGGACATGGAAATCTACATTCCGCCCGGCCCGCGGCTGGGGAATCTGGTCGTGGAGGCCCGCAGCCTGGCCAAGTCATACGGCGACCGGCTGCTGCTGGACGATCTGACTTTCACCCTGACACCGGGTGCCATCGTCGGGGTCATCGGCCCCAACGGGGCCGGTAAGACCACCTTGTTCCGGATGATCACCGGACAGGAACCGCCGGATGCCGGCAGCATCCGCACCGGCGATACGGTTCGCCTGGCCTACGTCGACCAGAGCCGCGATGCGCTCGATCCGCAAAAGACGGTCTGGGAAATGATCGCGGACGCCGAGGATGTCATCGACCTGGGCGGCCTGAGCGTCAAGTCGCGCGCGTACGTCGCGCGGTTTAATTTTTCGGGTTCCGACCAGCAGAAACGAATCGGCATGCTTTCGGGCGGCGAGCGCAACCGCGTTCATCTATCGCGGATGCTGAAGCAAGGCGCCAATGTCCTGCTGCTCGACGAGCCGACCAACGACCTGGATGTCAACACCTTGCGGGCGCTCGAAGAAGCACTCGAGAATTTTGCCGGCTGCGCGGTGGTGATCAGCCACGACCGCTGGTTTCTGGACCGCATCGCGACCCATATACTGGCCTTCGAGGGCAACAGTAAAGCGATGTGGTTCGAGGGCAATTACTCGGACTACGAAGTCGACCGGCGCGGCCGGCTGGGGACCGCCGCCGACCAGCCCCACCGGATCAAGTACCGGCAGTTGACCAGGAAATAGGGGATGAGCAAAGAAATGAGGTGAACGGTTCAGGGTTCAACGGTTAAAGGAGGAGTGGCCGTTTTTATTTATTGGGTGAAACAGGAACGCGACCCGATAAGACCGCAACCATCGTCAAGGAAATCGTCGTAGTTCCAAAAAGGTGCCGGATCTTCCTCGGGCGCCGCCGGCCACGGCCAGCCGGCCGGCAACGGGCAGACGATTCGAACGGGCGTTTGACGGGTGGGATGTGTGACGGTGATCTCCCGGGCCAGCAGGGCGATTTGCCGGTTATTGAAGGGACTGCCGGCGCCATAGCGCACGTCTCCCGCTATGGGGTGGCCGGCGTGGGCGAGCTGCAGACGGATCTGATGCCGCCGGCCGGTTTCCGGTGTCACCTGCACCAGGCTGCGATACCCGTCACTGTCGAGCAGGCGGTACCGCAGGCGGGCGGCGCGGCTGTTTACGGTGGGGTCGTAAACGATCCGGCACGCGATTCCCTGCCGCTCGATGTGGTTGTAAAGGAATCCGGAAGGTGGCGCGGGCGTGCCGTCGACGATGGCCAGATAGGTCTTGCGGACCGTTGCCGAGCGAAACTGCGCGCTCAACCGGGCGGCGGCCTTTGACGTGCGGGCGAAAAGCATCACGCCGGCCACCGGTCGGTCCAGACGGTGGACCAGGCCGAGAAAAACTTTACCGGGCTTGGCATGGCGCTGCTTCAGCCACTCCTTGGCCAGCTCGAGCAGGCACGCCGCGTCGGAACGGTCTTTCTGGGCGAGCAAACCGGCCGGTTTAAAGAGCGCCAGCAGATGGTTGTCCTCGAAAAAAACCGGCCAGCGCGGATGATAAAAGACAGTCTTTGAGATCATTTGAAAATACCGGTCAACAGGCAGCCTTGCCGCAGCCGCGAGCGATGTCATGACGCATACTAGAAAAGAAATATCTTCCGATCCCGCCGAGCGGCCCGGGCCCGAGAAGATGGCGGCCTTGTTCGAGAAGTGCGGCATTTATTTGTCGGGTCCGCAAGTTCAGCAGCTGTGGGCTTACCACGTGATGCTGCGCCAGGGCAACCCGGAACTCAACCTGACGCGGGTGCATAATTTCGACAACATGGTCGTCAAGCTTTATGTCGATTCGATCCTGCCCGCCGACCTGCTGCCGCTGCCCTCGCCCTTGCTCGACCTGGGAACCGGCCCCGGCATGCCGGGCATTCCCCTCAAGATCTATCAGTCCCACCTGGAAATTCTCCTGGCCGAAAGCCGCCGCAAGCGGGTCGAGTTTCTGGCGCTGGTGGTCGATCGGCTGCGGCTGGAGGGCGTGCGCCTCATCGAAAGAAAAATCGACGCCGATTTCGAGATACCGGTGGCGGGCGTGATAACCCGCGCCGTGGAAACGATGGCCCGGACCCTGGAGCGCGTTCGCGGATGCCTGGCACCCGGCGGCAAGGTGATCTTCATGAAGGGCCCCAACTGCGAGGCGGAACTGGACGAGGTCCGGGAGCAGCGGCCCTTGACCTTCAAGCTGCTCGAGGATCGGGCGTACACCATCCCCCACACCAGCCATCGGCGTCGTCTCGTGATCGTGGAGCGCCTGGACGAGCCGGCCTACACCCGGCGGGCCGTGGCCTCGGCCCGTCACGTGGTCATAAAAATCGACAGTGAGAAAAACGCCATCTTCAAAGACATGAAAAAGTTGCTCGGCGGCCGGGGAATAAAGAAGGCGGGCCGGGCCCTGCTGGCCGGCACGAAGTCGATCGGCGACGTGCTAACGAATTTTCCCGGGCGATGCGCCGGCTGGATCAGTTCAGGTGACGGGCAGCCGCCGCCGGTCGATGCACCGGATCGGCTCACCTGGTTTCAACTGGCCCCGCGATTGTTTGAGATGCTCGATGTTTTCGGTACCCACGCTCCGCTGCTTCTCTTAACGGTCCCGCCTGTCGATCCCTGGCAGGCAGGTGACGGTTTCGAGGCCGGCTGCAATCTGCTGGTCCCCTTTCAGGACCCGGAAAACGTCGGAGCGGTCATCCGTTCGGCGGCGGCCTTCGGAGTCGGCCAGGTCATCCTTCTGGCCGAAAGCGCCCACCCGTTTCACCCCAAGTCCCTGCGCGCTTCCGGGGGGGCGGCCCTGTCCGTCAGGCTCAGGCAGGGCCAGTCCCTCAAGGAATTGCCGGCCGATCTGCCCATCATAGCGCTGTCGGCCGAGGGCGCCGATATTCGCAATTCGGCATTTCCCCCATCTTTCGGATTGCTGATAGGCCTCGAAGGGACCGGTTTGCCGACGATATGGCGCCGGACCGCCCGCCGCATCCCGATCCATGCGCCAATCGAGTCATTGAACGCCGCGGCGGCCGCGGCCATAGCGCTTTACGAGTGGTCGCGCCAGACACGTGACAGCTTCTGCAAACAAACACCCTTATCTTCTGGCACCTGAGACAGGAAAGATGATTACCATCGGCAGCTACCTGCACCGCGATTCCCTGTGCGACCTGATCCGACGTTGGATGTACGGCAACCCCCACCCCACGGATGTAGAAGAACTCGCGCGGTTGGTGTACTTCAACAATGCGTATGTGTCTCGTTACCTGACCGCCTTTGCGGAGGAGATATTCCAACGGTTTCACCCGCATGCGCTCAAGGTCTGCAAAACCCGGCTCAAAGGCGATCTCAAGGATGTCATCGTGGCCGACATCCCCTACCGCAACGCACGGGTGGATGAACTGCTGGACGGTTATCACAGCAATCCCGAACTCTATTACCGTGAGACCCCTTTCCACGGGACTCTTTATTTCAGCGACCGACCCGAAGGATCCGGCTACATCGGTTCCAGCCGTATCAAGCGGGTCCGCCGGTTGGCCGAAAAAAGCGCCCGGCGAATCATCGACCGGGTATTCGCGACCATAAAAAGCCAGGCAGAGGCGCTGGCGGAGGACCGGGCCCGGCAGCAGGGTATTTCGCGTGAGCGATTGATCACGCCCTCCGAGGACATGATCGGTGAGTTTCTCAAGGCGGAAAGCCGGCTTCTCGATGATCTGCGGCAGGGTCGCCCGATCCGGGATAGCGACAACCTGATCATCCAGGATGTGGCTGGTGTCAAGGTGATCGTGGAAGAGGCCGATCGCAGCCGGTTCATGGACCTGATCGGGACCCTTGCGAGCTGCGAAACGATCGAGGTCGAAGCCCATTCAGGCCGTTACAATGCCGTCAACCTAACCGTGCGGCTGCGGCCCGATCGGGAACGCATGGCGTCGAAACCGTTGGGTGACAGTCTCACCAATGTGATGCAGAAGCGCGGGGTGACTCCCGATGCCGTCAATCACCAGTTCAGGCAGTTCGTTCTGTCCGGTGAAGATACCGTATCCCTGGAGGTCATCCTTTCCGGCTACCAGGAAATGTTGGAAAGCGAAATCGGTCGTTGCATGCACGAGGACCGGATCATCCGCCAGCGGTTGGAACAACACTACACCGGCCAGCTGGCGCGCAACATCGAATATCTCATGGGCTACCTGTTCATGCTACCGGCTGCGAACTGCCTGGAACTGGAAGAGACCCCGATCAAACTTTGGCACCGCTACCTCCCTGATTACTTCGATGAGGTCATAAAAAGACTCTTCAACGTTCCGTCGGTGGAGGTCCTGGAGTGATCGGAAATGGAAACCGGCCCATGGCGACAGCGGACTGCACGGATCTCGAAAAAAAGTATCATGACCTGGAAATCGAGGCGACGGCCTGCCGGCAGGAAAACGAAGCGCTGCCGTTTTATCGATCTCTGATTGAAAATGCGGGTGAAGCCATTCTGGTGGTGCGCGGCGACAGGATTATTTTTGCCAACCCCAGAGCGGAAGAACTGCTGGGGTGGGCGCAGCCGGAACTGGCCGTGCGGCCGATCGCGGAGTTTATCCACGCGGAGGACCGGGATGCGGTGATGCCTCAATACGAAAAGTTGCGCGGCAGCGAAAAGGCCATTCGGCTGCCGCCGTTTCGGATTCTCGATCGATCGGGCGCCATTAAATGGGTCCGACTCAGGGCGGCGCTGTTTAAAACGGAACCAGACCCGGCGGCCTTCATTTATTTGACCGACATGACCCGCAGAAAGAAGGCGGAAGAAAAACTCCGCCGCAGCGAAGAGAAGTACCGCCGCGTCATCGACACGACCTCGGGCGGTTACATCCTGATGGATCCTCACTTTCTGATCACCGACGTGAACCGGTCCCTCTTGCAGATGCTCGGATGCGAGCGCGAGGAACTGATCAGCAAGTTGCCCGATACGCTTTACGACAAAAAATCGGTCATGTTTTATTTCGCCAACCAGGACCACATCAGCTTCGAGGCGCAGTTTGCCGTACTGGGCGGCAGCCAGATATCCCTTTTGTACAATCGAAGCACTTTGCGGGATGAAAAGGGCGCGATAGCCGGATACGTGGCGTTCCTGTCCGACCTGACGGAGTTGAAACTCGTGCAGCAGCGGCTGCGGCGCGCCGAAGAACGCTACCGGCGCATGTATGAAAATGCCGTTCAGGGAATGTTTCAGAGCACGCTTTCCGGCCGTCTCCTGCGTGCCAACCCGGCCTATGCCCGCATCCTGGGCTACGATTCCCTCGAAGATCTGCTGGCGACGGTGCAAGACAAATCGACGCTTTATTTTCACCCCGAAGTACGGCAGCCAATGCTTGCGGATCTTCAAAGCAATGGTAAATTGACCAATTACGAAGTCAAACTAAAACGCAAGGACGGCCAACCGGTTTGGCTGCTTTACAATGTGCGGCTGACCGAAGACGATGACGGGGAGCCGGTCATGGAAGGGATCATCGTCGACAACACGGCCAGAAAACTGGCGGAGGAAGAACTTCGCAGGAGCGAGGAAAAATTCCGCCGCCTGTCGATCCTCGACAACCTGACCGGGCTCTACAACACCCGCCACATGTACAAAGCCCTGGCGGACCTGATTGCAGAGAGTGAAGCATCCGGAATGCCGTTTTCGTTGATCTTCCTGGACATGGACAATTTCAAGCAGGTGGTCGACACCTACGGCCATCTAAACGGCAGTCGGGCGCTGCAGGAAGTGGCTGCCACCATCCAAAGTGCGCTGGTCGAGCCGGCTTTCGGCGTGGCCTATGGCGGTGACGAATTCGTCATCGCGCTGCCCGGCTACACGAAAAAACAGGCTGCCGAAAAAGCCCGTGACATTCAGGTCCGGATGCGTAAAACGGTCTACCTGACCAACCAGGGCTTCAAGGTGCGGCTCAGAGCGAGTTTCGGGATCGCCACTTTCCCCGAAGATGCCGCCGACCGCACGGCCCTGCTGGCCCTGGCCGACAAGGCCATGTTCGCCATAAAAAAACGGGGCAAGAATGCGATCGGCATCACGCCGTCGGCTGGGTCCGGAGAGAAACCGGTGCCGGTATCAAAAAAAGGTATTGCGCCTAAAAACCGTCGGGCGACCAAGCGTTGACCGCAACCGCTCATGATTTGAGTTTATAAACCACCAGCGGAACAGCGGTCACCGCCAGCAGCACGAGCATCCAGAGCCTGCCCGCGAAAAGGTTGTAGTCGCTTAATAGCTTGCTCCACGGGTGGTGGGCGACGTAATGCCCGAAGAGAAATTCAAAGGCGACCGTCAAACACAGCCAGATGATGCCGACGGCCAGGGCCTGGCGCGATGATTCGAGCGGCCATGTGTCGTTCAGAATCCGGGTGTAGGCGTAAAAAAGGATGATGGCCGTCAGGGAAGACAGCTGGTGAGCCGGCAGCTCCCGCATCCATTTACCATAGGAGTATTGACGCAGAACGCCGTTGGCGATGGCGATAAAAACCATGGGTATCCAGGCGATGGTGTACTTCAGGAGCATCTGTTTTTTTCAACGGCGGGTTTTGCGTTTGCGTTTCTTCAACGAATAGCCGAATCGGCCGACGATGCGTCCGAGCGCATGATACTGCCCGTGCGCGAATGCCAGCAGGCCGGCTCTTTCCAGGCAAAGCCGCCCCTTGGTATTTATAAGCGAAGCGGTGACCTGGACGGCCAATACCTCGGCCGCAAACAGCGTGTGCGAGCCCAGTTTCAAGGTTTCCCGAACCCGGCACTCGATGTTGAGCGGGCATTCCAGCACGATCGGGCACCCAACTTTCAAGGCCGGTGCGGGCGTGAGCCCGGCGCCCGTGAATTTATCCACGTCGCGGCCCGAGACCATGCCGCACCAATCGGTCGCCTTCGCCTGCCGCAGGGACGGCACATTCACCACGAACTCCCCCAAAGTCTGAATGATGTCGTAGGAATACCGTTCGGGACGGACCGAGATCGACAGCATGGGCGGGTCACTGCAAATGCTTCCGGTCCAGGCGATGGTGATCAGATTGGTCTTCCATGCCGGCGTCCCGCCGCAGCTCACGAGCACCGCCGGAACCGGCGCCAGCACGTTGCCGGGCTTCCAGTTCAACTTTTCTATGCGCGCGTGTTTTGCCATATGATGTAGAGTGTCACTCGATTTGGCAAACCTTCTTTTCAAGTCTGAAGCCCTTGCGATTCACGCCAGCATTTCAGTTTATTCAGCGAGTCGGCGGGAATGATTTTGCCTCCGTGTTCATCATCAATTCGAGGGCATCTTCGGCTGCGGATTCGAGCACGCCGGCATGTGCGGCCAGGTCGAGAATTGTGATTCGCTCCCGGATCGTCCGGGCCCAGCGGGCGGAAAGCAGGAACTCGGCCGGGGTCAAATTCAGTGCAGAAAGGGTCATCGGGTATCCGGTTCGCCGAATCCGTTCGAGAAAAACGCCGGCCGGTGGCACGGAAGCCAGCAGCGGCACGAGAGCCGGCCAGTTCCGTGGCAGAAGTTCATCGAATTGGAGCAGCAGCTGTTTTTTCATGTCGAAGCGTTTGCGCACTTCGGGCGCGAATTGCTGCCAGATGGTCTCAAGCCCTTCACTATCGGCCTTGAAGCGCTTTTCGGCCTCGGGTCGCAGTGCAGTGACAGCAGTTTCCCGAAGTTTTTCGTAGCAGACGGCGGACATGACGATGCCCGCGCCCACCTGCAGGCCGTGAAGCTCAGGCACCCGCCCGGTCAATTCTTCGCGCATATCCCAGAAATGAGACAGGAGATGCTCTCCGCCGGAGGCCGGGGCACTTGATCCGGCCAGGCTCATGGCAATGCCCGATATCAGCAGGCCGTGAGACAGGGCATCCACGGCCTCCTTTTCACCGGCGGCGATGTTCTCCGGTTGCTCGATGTATAAGGCCTCGGATTCGGCGACGATGGCAGACGGCAGGGCGCAGTATGAGCCGCCGAAAAGAAGAGATTCGATTTGCCAGTCGACATCCGATACCGATTTGGCCATCACGTCGCAGTAACCGGACTGGCGCAGTTTCAGAGGTGCGTTTCGAAGTATTTGCGGCTGAATGTAGATCGCCTTCGGGGGGGCGCAAGGCAAGGTCCTTTTTACACCGGCGGCCTTTACGGCTGCAATCGAAGAGGTGTACCCGTTCATGGACGGCGCGGTGGGAACACACCAGTATGGAATCCGCAGCTGGTGGGCCGTGTATTTTCCGAGGTCGTTGATCGTGCCGGACCCCACTGCAATGATCAGGGGACTGTCGTGGACCCGTTGTTTGACGTCGGCGGCAAGATCGTCGGTCAGGTGGATATCTCCAGGCAGGGTGACGACCCGGTAGTCGACGGCGGCGGCGCGCAGGGCTTCGGTCACCGCTTCGCCGGCGGCTGCATGGGTGTTTTCGTCATCAATGACGAGGATCCGCCCTTCGCGCAGGAAACGTTTGCCATCGGCAGCCAGGACTTCGAAGGAATCGCCGCCGGTGAAACAGAGGACATCGGGAACGGTGTGCGAGCCCCCGCAGGTGCAGCGTTGGGCGCACGTGGCCTGATCGACAAGCGCGGTCTTTGCGGGATGGATCATCACTTTTCTCTTTCCACGAGCCCCTTCACGAACCAGCGCTGCATCAGCAGCACGACCAGAATGGGCGGCATCATGACCAGCAGGGCGCCGGCCAGGGCAACATTCCAGTAGGGGACGTCGTCGATCTGGGGAATCAGGTGCTTCAATCCGATGACGGCGGTGGTCATGTCCGGGTCGGTGGTGATGAGCAGGGGCCAGAGATATTGG
>JBAPWQ010000229.1:0-2157 GCA_049283795.1 Desulfobacterales bacterium
GCAGTGATCTCGGGATCGTTTCTCTTTGGCTGTCGTCCACGACAAGCAGGTGGATATGATTTGACGTCACCGCATAGTTCAGAATTTTCAGTCCATAGCGTTTCTTTGCCTCAAAAAGCCACTGCAGCCATCGCCGCCTGTCCTTGGCGAACTTGAGTAAAAATTCTCTTTTGTGACATCTGTGCGTGATATGCCAAACTTTTCCGGCAATGTAGTGTCTCTTGGCTCTGGCCAAAGTTTTTTTCTCCCATAGACCGTATAACCGGTTTTTTACTGCCAAAAACGTCGATATTGCCATCAAAACCAGCCTGTTTTGAAAGATAATCTCTTTCATATAAGATAGTTAGCATGGCCCGACCCACACTCATTCTCTGCTGGTCGTTGATACGCCGTGATCAAACGTATATGATGGCGAGTTGTCAGGTCCTAACCTCTTCCATTCGTTCAGATGCCGAGCGCAAAATATAGATCTTCATGCTCAAAAGCCGATTCAATTCTAAAGATTTCTGATTTTGAAAGCCCAATGCCGGCCGCTTCGTCCCGCCAGGTTTTAACACTACTGGCAACTTCGGATATAATGAGTTTTGCTTCAACCTCTTTTAGCTGGAAGTAATCGGCGACATTCAGCGCCAGCTTTAAAGATGCCGTGGCATCTCCGATATCAATCTCTGTTGAAAGTATTCGCTGTTTTATTTCGACGGGGACCGGATTGAGATCGTAAGCCGGCGAAAGCAACCAACCATCTGTACCCTTGTAGAGAAAACCATGATTGCGGAGGTGATCGTCTGTGTTCGATATCATGATGTTAAACACGATTCGCCGCCAGAGATTATGCATATCGGCTTTAGGAGATGCGCCCCACCTGCGAAGTACATCGCACAACTCCAAATAGCATCGCGATTCATTGTCCTTGGCGCCCAGCATGCTCATAGCAGAAATAAATGGAATGCGATAGTTGCGGTCACGGTCAAACCGGTTCAATAAAAGGACCTGCTTTTCACCGACATATTCGATTCTCCACTGCGGAACTTTGATTTTTGCACGCTCCGCTAACTTTAAAGCCAGAGCCTCCCCCAGTACTGCATTTCCTTCGTCTGTCTTGCTTGGAAATTTTGCTATCAAGAGTTGACCATCCCGATCACGAACAGATGCTTTGGGACGGGCCCCACCCAGAGAAGAACCGGGCTCTAACAGCATTTTGAGTTCCTCATTCGTCTCATTTCCGTCCATAATTTTTTCACTTGCGAAAAGCAAATTGGATAATTCAATTAATGGAGGAATGCTTAACTGGCTCTGCTCAGCCAAAAACGGTCCGCACTCCTTTTCCGCAAACCGCAAAGCTCCTGGGCGGGCGTAATCAGTTACATGCAACAGGAAGTCTATTTCGAAAAGGGTGCGAGGTTTTTGATTCTCAATTTGGCGCCGTTTCGCATCCGCCCTGCGAATTAGGAGTCTGCCCCAACGATCCGGGGCCGAATCGCCGATAGATCCGAAAAGAGATTTATCTGCTGTCGTATGGTAGGGTCCGGGGTTTAATGCTAAAGCCGGTTCCAAAGAAAATCTGACAGGGCTTTGCAGCCACTCATCCGCGTATTTGAATGTAGCACTCTGCCGCCCTTGGACAGTTCGTGTCCAAAGCTTTCCTACAAGATAGGGCACTCCCTGAAGATCAATATAAACGAAAATCTCCCTGTGCAATGCATTATCCTTTAACCAAATTGGATTGCCGAATGCGTTTGGGAAGTCTTTCTTCTTCCAGGTCTAATCCGATTAAATCTTGGGAGGACCCAGCCAGTTCTGACAAGCGATCGAGCATTCCCAATGTAAAGAGAATTGTCGCAAAAATCCCTATGGAAACACCGGGATGCCCCTGTTCGGCTTTTGCAAGTGTTGTTCGTGTGATGGACACCCGTTCTGCCATAACCTGGGTTGAAATGCGGCGGCGCAGGCGTGCTTTACGGATGTCATTTCCAAGTTTTTTTAAAGCCCGCTTGACGGGTATCGGTAAATGTTTTTCTCGTGAATTCATACATTATATCCTATTTTAAATTTCCTAAAGTCTTTTAATGTTTTATATAATGTACAATAAGAAAATCAAGCATCAACGTCAAGAAAATTATTTTTTAATATACTTTATATTGTTTTTTATAACTTTTT